>JALOLQ010000223.1 GCA_025455895.1 Solirubrobacteraceae bacterium | reverse complement strand
CGTGCGCGCCGACCTGCTCGTCGTTCCCGCGATCCTCGCGGGGATGTGGGTGCTGCTCGCGCGCGGGCGCGACGGCTGGACGCGCGCGCTCGCCCAGGGCGCGGTGCTCGCCGTCGTCCCGCTGCTCGTCGCCGCGCCGTGGAGCGCGTACGCCAGCGCCCAGGCCGGGCGGCTGATCCCGATCGCCAGCAGCGGGCCGTCCACCCTCTTCGTCGGGACCTACCTCCCGGGCGAGGGCAAGATGAGCGGCGTGCGCCGCGAGCTGGCCGTCTACGTGCGCCGCAACATGGTGAACCTCAACGACGTGCGCACGGCGAACCTCAAGGGCGAGTTCATCCTGCGCGCCTACATCCGCGAGCGTCACCCGGAGCTCGTCCCCGGCCCGTACCGCGCGATCCCCGAGGACAAGCTGCGCGCCGCGCTCGCCTTCGAGGCCAGGCGCAACCTCAAGACCTACCTGCGCCACCAGCCGGTCGCCTTCGCGGCGATGGAGGTCAAGAAGGTCGCGCGCATGTGGGGCGGCTACTACCGCGGCGGCACCCGCAACCCGCGCGGCTGGCTCACGGCGTGGCACCTGGCGCTCGTCGGCGTCGCGCTCGCGGGAGCGGCGGCGGGGCTCGCGCTGGGGCGCGGGCGGCGCGCCGAGCTGGCGCTGCTGCTGACGCCGGTCGTCGCGAGCACCGCGGTGAACGCCGTCTTCGTCGCCCAGGCACGCCACAACCTGCGCGTGCTGCCGCTGCTCGTCGCCGCGGGCGCCGCGGGCCTCGCGCTCGCGTTCGCCTGGTGGCGCGCGCGGCGCACGGCTCCCCGGATCGTCGTCGAGGCCGACGTCCCCGGCGACCAGATCACCGTCGAGCAGCGGGTCATCCGCGTGCGCGACCGGCGGCTGGCGAAGCATCCGTCGACGCTGGCGTAGCCGCGTCGATCTCCGGGTTCCGTGCGGCTCTGACGGGTACCGAACCCGGAAGCGCGCGCTCTGGTGACGATCATCGGGTTCGGACCCCCCACGAGGGCCACCGAACCCGGAAATCGTCGCTCGCGCGAGCAACCTCCTCCCCCTTCGCCGCCCCTCCTGACTTCACCGCCAGCGCAGCACCGCGCCACGGCCGCCCACCGACGCCACCGACGCCCCTACATCTCGTCCGGCGCGCTCACCCCGAGCAGGTCGAGCGCACGCGCGAGGACGCGGCGCGTCGCGACGCAGATCCGCAGCCGCCGGGTCTCCTCGTCGGCCGGCGCCCCGACCACCTGGCAGTCGCGGTAGAACGCGCTGAACTCCTGGGCGGTGGCGAGCGCGTACGCGGCGATCCGGTGCGGCGCGCGGCGATCGGCGGCCTCGCCGGCCTCGCCGGGAAACTCGAGGATCCGCCGCAGCAGCGCGCGCTCGGACGGGTGCAGCGGGGCGCCCGGCGCCGCGTCGGCCGCCAGCGCCGCCGCGACGCGCTCGTCGCCCGCCTTGGCCAGCACCGAGGCGATCCGCGCATGCGCGTACTGCACGTAGAAGACCGGGTTCTCGTTCGTGCGGCTGCGCGCGAGGTCGAGATCGAGATCGATCGTCGTGTCGTGTGAGCGCGCGAGCAGGAACCAGCGCGCGGCGTCGACGCCGATGTCGGCGACGAGGTCGTCGAGCGTGACGAATTCGCCGGCCCGCTTGCTCATCTTGCCGCGCTCGCCGCCCTCGACGAGGTGCACGAACTGCATGATCAGCAGCTCGAGCTGGCCGGGCTCGCCGCCGAGCGCCTGGAACGCCGCCTGCATCCGCGGCACGTAGCCGTGATGGTCGGCCCCCCAGACGTCGATCAGCAGGTCGAAGCCGCGCTCGCGCTTCTCCTGGTGATAGGCGATGTCCGAGGCGAAGTACGTGTGCTCGCCGGTCGAGCGCTCGAGGACCCGGTCCTTGTCGTCGCCGAACGCGGTCGTGCGCAGCCACAGCGCGCCGTCCTCGCGGAACGTGCGCCCCTGCTGCTCGAGCACGTCGAACGCGTGCTGCACCGGGCTCGGCGCGCCCTCGTGCAGCGAGCGCTCGCTGAACCACACGTCGAAGAGCACGCGGAAGCCGGTGAGGCTCGCCTGCACCTGCTCGCGGACCCGCTGGACGCCGAGCTGGGCGACCTCGTCGGCGGGCAGGCTCGCAGCGCCCTCGATCTGCGCGGCGAGCTCGATGACGTAGGCGCCCTGGTAGCCGTCCTCGGGCGGCTCCTCACCGCGCGCGCGGGCCTGGATCGACTCGCCCAGGCGGCGGATCTGGCTGCCGTAGTCGTTGACGTAGAACTCGCGGTGGACGTCATGGCCCTGGAAGGCGAGCAGCCGCGCGAGCGCATCGCCGTAGGCGGCGTTGCGCGTGCCGCCGACGTGCACCGGCCCGGTGGGGTTCGCGCTGACGAACTCGACGTTGATCCGCCGCGGCGCGGCGGGCGCGCCCGAGCCCCAGCGCTCGCCGGTGGCGAGCACGGCGGCGAGCGCCGCGTCGAACCAGCCGTCGTCGAGCACGAGGTTCAGGAACCCGGGCCCGGCGACCTCGGCGCGCGCGAGCCGCTCGCCGAGCCGCTCGGCCAGCGCCGCCGACAGCCGCTCGGCGACCTCGCGCGGCGGCGCCCCGACGGTCTTGGCGAGGATCAGCGCCGCGTTCGTCGCGTAGTCGCCGTGCTCGGCCTGGCGCGGGCGCTCGAGCGCCGGGGCGCTCGCGGGCTGCGCGCCGCCCGCCACCTCGGCCACCGCGCCGTCGAGCGCGGTCCGCAGGTCCGCCAGCGGCCCGCTCATGCGCGCTGCGGGGCCAGCGCGCCTTCCAGGCGCGTGAGCGTGGAGACCTGCCCGAGCGCGAGCAGCACGTCGCCGGCGTGCAGGCGCGTCGCGGACGCGGGCTGCGGGAGGAAGGTGCCGTCGGCGAGGCGCACGCCGACGATGATCGCATCCCCGCGCACGTCGACGATCGTGCGGCCCTCGGCGCCGGAGCCCGGCTCGACCTCGATCTCCTCGAGGCGGTACTCGGGCGTCACCGCCAGCTCGCCGCTCACCTGCGGGGTGAGCGCCGCACGGGCCATCGCCGAGCCGCTGGTGCGGTAGGGCGAGATCACGCGCCCGGCGCCGGCCGCGAAGAGCTTCGGCTCGGTGTCCGGGTTCGAGGCCCGGGCGATGATCGCCACCTCCGGGTTGAGCTGCCGCGCGGACAGCGTGATGAAGACGTTCTCCGCGTCGGAGTCCACGCACGCGATCACCGCGCGCGCCCGCTCGATCCCGGCCAGGACGAGCACGGCGTCGTCCGAGGCGCTGCCCTCGACGAACCGCACCCCGACCCCGTGCGCGGCCTCGCGGTGCTCGGCGCGCGCGTCCACCACGACGTAGCGCTCGCCGGCGGCGCCGATGTCGCGGGCGACCTGGCGCCCGACGCGGCCGAAGCCGCAGATGATCACGTGGTCGGTGAGGGCGTCGATGGCTCGCTGCTCGCGGCGGTCGTCCAGCAGGGTGCGCAGATGCCCGGAGACCAGCAACTCGACCGCCGTCACCAGCGCGTAGAGCAGCGTACCGACGCCCAGCACGATGAGGATGACCCACGTGATCTCGCCCGGCACGCTGTCCGGCGTGTTGCGCGCGCCCTCGGTGGCGATCGTGTCGAGCGCCCAGAGGAACCCGTCCCACGGGCCGACGTCCTCGAACACCGTGTAGGCGATCGCGCCCGCGACGAGCAGCGCCACGAGCGCCGCGCCGACCCACATCAGGCGGGGCGAGCTGGTGCGGCAGCGTCATCGGGCCGAGCGAGATCCGGTGCTCGACGTCCGGGAGCTCGAGGCCGTAGGGCCCGCCGACGACGAAGCACAGGTCGCGGGCGCTCATCCGCCGGTCCTCCAGGAAGCGGCTGAAGCCGACGCTGTCGAACTGCTCACCGCCGGCGTCGAGCAGCGAGGTGAACGCGCGCTCGGGGATCCGGCGGGCGACCTGCTCGTTCTCGCGCACCTCGACGAGCTCGACGCGCGCGTGGCGCGCGATCAGCCGCGGGTAGTGCTGCACGTCGTCGGCGAAGGGCGGCCGCAGGCGTCCCACGGCGACGACGAGGATCCGCATCAGACGGGATACTACGTTCCACCATGGCCGACCGACCGCACGATCACGAGCGTCAGATCAACATCCACATCGACCCGGAGAAGATGGCGGGCCACTACGCGAACTTCGCGAACGTGAGCCACTCGGACTACGAGTTCACGATCACCTTCGCCCGCGTGGACCACGAGATGGAGGAGGGCGAGATCCCCGGGGTCGTCGTCTCGCGCATCAACCTCTCCCCCCGCTTCATGCGCGAGCTGATCGACGCCATGGAGGACAACTTCGGGCGCTGGAGCGCGCGCGAGAACATCAAGAACCTGCCCGAGGTCGACGAGGGCGAGCAGGGCGGGCAGCCCGGCTACTGATCGCGCTCGAACGCCAGCCCGATCCCCAGCCGCTGGCGCGTCGTGGGGTGCGTGCCGAGCAGGGCGCGGGCGGCGCGCGGCGGATCGGGGTCGGAGACGTTCTTCAGCGCCAGGCGCCGCTGCTGCTCGAGGAACGCGCGGGACTCGCCGGTGAGCTCGAGCGCGTAGCTGTCGGCGCGGGCCTCGACGCGGCGCGAGAGCTGGTTGGAGACCGTCCCGATCAGCAGCATCACGAGCGTGAACGAGGCGATCAGCGCCGGCACCGTCCGCGCCGACGGCGGCCGGTCGCCGTCCGGCGCCCAGGCGCGCGTGAGCCGCGCGACGGCGAACATGCC
>JALOLQ010000222.1 GCA_025455895.1 Solirubrobacteraceae bacterium | reverse complement strand
CGGGACCGCCTTGAGGAACGTGAACGGGTGGTTCGGGCGCCGGAACGAGAACGAGTCCTCGCCCTCGATGTTGGCCGAGCGGTAGGGCTGGCCGGCGATCCGCGCGCGCAGGAAGACGTCGGCCTCGTCGGGCCCGGGATCGCCGAGCCCGCGCCCGCGGTAGCGCAGCAGCTGGAGGCGCACGAGCCGCGTGTCGCGCTGGAGGTCCGTGCTCGGCGCGACCGGCCCGACCTCGCCGGGCGGGTCCGGCGCGGCCATGCGGCGGATCAGCTGCTCGAAGCGGGCCCGGTACACCGTCCGCCCCCGGGTCAGCCCGAGCAGGCTCCCCGCGGTCGACTGGAAGTAGCCCTTCACCGCCTGGCGCAGGTCGAGCAGGCTCCCGCCCGGGCCGCGGTCGCCGCCGAGCGGCTCGCCCTGCCCCTGCCAGTGCCCGCTGTACACGCCGATCCCGGTCATCCCGCGCAGGTCGCGGTCGAGGTGCGCCTGCCGCGCGGCGCGGCGCTGGGCGCGGCGCCAGAAGCCGTCGTCGCCGACCCAGGAGCGCACGGCGCGGATCCACTGGCGCGTGGCGAAGTACGCGGTCGAGGCGGACTCGAGGTAGAAGGGGCGCCCCGGCCAGTCCTTGTTCATCGCCGTCGTGACGTTGCGGTTCCCGTCGCTGCGCCAGCCGCCGTGCTGGCGCGGATGCCCCTCGGTGTTCGCCGTGTAGATCGTGACCCGGGCCCGCTCGCCCGCGGGCACGTCGAACCAGGTCGGCAGCGAGCCCTGTCCGCGCGCGAGCCAGCCCGGCCCCTCGATGCCCGACAGGAACGGCGCGCCCGCCGGCACGTTCGGCTCGGGCTCGACCCAGTTCGTGTGCGTGTAGAAGTCCTGGAGCTGGTGCAGGCTCATGCCCAGGATCGCCAGCAGCTGGTCGGCGTCGCCCCGGTCGCGCGCCTCGCGCGCGATGCCCCACACGGCGCGCTGCAGGCGGGCCCATTCGTTGGCGACGCCGGTGCTGTTGAAGAGCGTCGAGGTCGAGCTGTCGAAATGGCTGCGCTCGGCCGCGTCCACGAGGTCGTCCGGCCAGCCCTCGGTGGTGAACGCGCCGGAGAGGAACCGCTTCCAGAAGCCGCCGTGGCCGGAGAACGGGTTCTTGCCGGCCTGCTCGTAGAGGTCGATGAACCAGTTGTTCACCTGCGCGATCCCGATCGCGTCGGTGCCGAACCCCTCGGCTCGCATCGCGTCCTCGGTGAGCTCCGCGTGCGGCCCGCTGTCGTACGCGCCCGCCGGCGTGACCGCCGAGCACCACAGCACCGCGACGAGCGCGGCGACCCCCAGCACGCGCACCATCCGCGCATCGGACCACCGCAGCGGTCGCGTGTCAACTACCGTCCCGGCGCGATGCCCGACGCCCCGGCTCCCGAGCGCACCGATCCCGCCGCCCCGCGGATCTTCCAGACCGGCCAGCCCGCCGGCGTCCCGCCGCTCGAGCTGACCGGCGAGCGCACGCTGCCGGACGTCCCCGAGGAGAACTACTGGTACCGGCGCCACCTCGTCGTCTACGAGTGGATCCGCGCGCGCGTCGGCGGCCTGAGCGTGGTGGACATGGCGTGCGGCGAGGGCTACGGGAGCGCGGTGCTCGCCCGCACCGCGGCCGACGTCGTCGGGGTGGACGCGAACCTCGAGGCGTTCGAGCACGCGCGGGCGAAGTACTCGGGCCCCCGGGTGCGCTTCGTGCGCACCCTCATCGACCTCTTCGACGAG
Source organism: Solirubrobacteraceae bacterium (assembly GCA_025455895.1). Classification (GTDB taxonomy): domain Bacteria; phylum Actinomycetota; class Thermoleophilia; order Solirubrobacterales; family Solirubrobacteraceae; genus F1-60-MAGs163. The sequence goes on along the minus strand of JALOLQ010000222.1, from coordinate 2,190 downwards.
CCGCGCGACGCCGTCGTGTTCCTCCAGACGATCGAGCACGTGACGAACCCCGGCGAGATCCTCGAGCGCTTCAAGGCGCTCGTCGCGGGCAGCGCCGCGCCGGCGGTCTACGTCTCGACCCCGAACGTGCTCACGCTCGCCCCCGAGGGCCGCGAGCACTCGGGCAACCCCTGGCACGTGCGCGAGTACCGCGCGGGCGAGTTCCGCGCGCTGTGCGAGGAGCACTTCGCCTCCGTCGAGCTCTACGGCCTCTTCCATGCGGGCAAGCTCGCCGCACACCAGGTCGCGCTGGAGCGCCTGGGGTGGGACCGGATCCACGCGGGCCTGGGGATCACGGAGGCCTTCTACGCGCGCTTCAACCCCGCGATCTCCGAGCGCGACTTCGCGCTGCGCACCGGCTCGGACGACGAGCTCGCCGGCGCGCTCGACTTCCTCGCGGTGTGCCGGCCGTGACCGGTGCGCCGGCGCCCGGCCGGGTCGCCCTCGTCCTGCACAGCCACATGCCCTACGTGGAGGGCCAGGGCACCTGGCCGTTCGGCGAGGAGTGGCTGTGGGAGGCGATCGCCACGTCGTACCTGCCGCTGCTCGAGCTGCTCGACGCCGGCGCGCCGCTGACGCTCTCGATCACCCCGGTGCTCGCCGACCAGCTGGAGGCGCCCGGGGCGCTCGAGCGCTGCGCCGCGTTCCTGCGCGAGGTGCGGCCGGCGTCCCACCGGCTCGACATCGAGGCGTTCGAGGCGGTCGGCGACGGCGCCGCGGCGGCCGAGATCGCGCGCGCGGCCGGCCAGTACGCGGCGGCGCTCGAGCGGCTCGAGGCGCTCGGCGGCGACCTGCTCGGGCGCCTCGCCCCGCACGCCGCGTGGACGAGCAGCGCCACCCACGCGATCCTCCCGCTGCTCGCCACGGACGCCGGCGTGCGCCTCCAGGTCGAGGCCGGGGTGGCCAGCCACCGCGCGCGCTTCGGCGACGGCTGGCGCGGCGGGTTCTGGCTGCCGGAGTGCGCGCACGAGCCGTGGCTCGACGTGCTGCTCGAGGAGGCGGGCGTCCACGCCGCGTGCGTGGAGCTCACCGGCGCGTTCGGCGCCGGCGATCCGCGTCACCTCACGCCGCTGCGCAGCCCGGCGGGGCCGCTGCTGGTACCGATCGACCGCGCGCTGATCGACGTCGTCTGGGGGGCGGGCGGCTACCCGGCGGGTCCGGCCTACCGCGACGACCACCGGCGCACCGCGCGAGATCACCGCCCGTGGGCGAACGACGGCTCGGTCTACGACCCGCAGCGCGCGCTCGCCCGGGCCCGCGCCGACGCGGACGACTTCGCGGCCCGCTGCGCCGCGCGGATCGCCGGCGGCGGGCTGTGCACGCTGGCGTTCGACACCGAGCTGTTCGGCCATCACTGGCACGAGGGGCCCGCGTTCCTCGAGGCGTTCGTGGCGGCGTGTGCGGATCGCGGCGTCCCGCTCGTCGGGCTCGACGACGCCCTCGCGGAGGCGGCCGCCGAGCCGTGGCCGGACGGGCTCGACGCGCCGACGAGCTGGGGCCAGCCGCCGACGCTGTGGACGTGGTCCGGCCCGCAGGTGGCGCGCTTCGCCCGCGACCAGCGGGCCGCGGAGCTGCGCGTCGTCGCCCGGGGGGCGGACGTGGACGTTCGCACCGCGCGGGCGCTGCTGGCGGTGCAGGCGAGCGACTGGGCTTTCCTCGAGACGCGGCGCCTCGCCGGGCCCTACGCGGTCGAGCGCCTCGAGCGCCACCTCGGGGAGCTCGAGGCGGCCCTCGACGGCGCCCCCGCGCCCCCTTCGGCGCCCGCGAACCTGGCCCCGCGGCTGCGGCTGGCGGCGCTCCTGGAGCCGTGATGCGGTTTCCTGTGACTTGACGCACCGCCGTTCGGCGCGCACAATCGACCGTAGATCCACGGAAGGACCCTGGGGGGAACCATGTCCGCCGCACCCATTCGTCTCGTCCTCGCCGGCGTGCTCGCCGCGCTCGGGCTCGGGACGCTCGCCACGTCCGCGCAGGCCGTCTGCCTCAAGCCCGAGGTACTGATCACGGCGCCCGCGACGCCGACCGTCCCGAACGACCGCACCAGCGTGCGCGGCGTCATCGACGTGACCGCGACGATCACCAGTGACTCGCCGCTGACGGCGGCGAGCGCCGCGATCACGCCGCAGGGCGGCTCCCCGTCCCCCGTGCTCG
>JALOLQ010000221.1 GCA_025455895.1 Solirubrobacteraceae bacterium | reverse complement strand
GATCGTCTGCGAGGCCAGCTCGTTCCAGCTCGAGGACGCGCTCGCCTTCGCCCCGCAGGTCGGGCTGATCCTCAACGTGACCCCCGATCACCTCGATCGGCACCACACGCTCGAGGCCTACCGCGAAGCGAAGCTGCGGATGTTCGCCCGCCAGGGGCCCGAGGACGTCGCCGTCGGGCCGCGGGCGCTGCTCGCGCCGGCCGGCGGCGAGGCCCGGCGCGTGTGCTTCGGGGGCGCCGCGGACGACGACCTGAGGCGCGACGGCGACCTGCTGCGCTGGCACGGCGAGCCGCTGCTCGCCGCCGGCGAGGTGCGCCTGCGCGGCCCGCACAACCTCGAGAACGCGATGGGCGCGGCCGCCGCGGCGCTGTCGGCGGGGATCGCGGCCGAGGCCGTCACGAGCGCGCTGACGACGTTCGCCGGCGTCGAGCACCGGATCGAGGAGGTCGCCGAGATCGGCGGCGTGCTCTGGGTCAACGACTCGAAGGCGACGAACACCGCCTCGGCGAACGTCGCGGTCGGCGCGTTCGAGGGCGGCGTGCACGTGATCCTCGGCGGGCAGGGCAAGGGCCAGGACTTCACGACGCTGCGCGGCGCGCTCGTCGCCCGGGCGCGCGCGGCGTACCTCATCGGCGAGGACGCCGAGGCGCTCGAGGACGCGCTCGACGGGACGGTGCCGCTGCACCGCTGCGGCGACCTCGAGCACGCCGTGAGCGCCGCCGGGGCGGCGGCGCGCCCGGGCGAGGTGGTGCTGCTCTCGCCGGCCTGCGCGAGCTTCGACCAGTACCCGGGCGGCTTCGAGGAGCGCGGCGCGCACTTCCGCGCGCTCGTCGCCGCGCGCACGGGCTGAAGGAGAACCGGCGCCCGCGTCGAAGCGGGCTCCGATGGCGACCGCCGCCCGCCAGTCCTCCACCGACGCCGCCGTGCCGCGGCGGCGGCGCGCACGGCTGGTCGAGGAGGACGTGCTCCTCACCGCGGTGATGCTGCTCGTCGCCTTCGGCGCGGTGATGGTCTACAGCGCCTCGTCGGCGGCGACGGTCGTCAAGGGCGGCGGCGACGGCACCGGCTTCCTCGTGAAGTACGTCCTCTACGGCGCGGCCGGCTTCGTCGCCCTGCACCTCGCCGCGCGGCTGCCGCTGCAGCGGATCCTCGCGCTCACCGGGCCGCTGCTCGCCGTCTCGTTCGGGCTGCTCGTGCTGCTCGAGATCCCCGGCTTCGGCGTGACGGTCAACGGCGCGACCCGCTGGCTCGGGGCCGGGCCGCTCCAGTTCCAGCCCAGCGAGATCGCGAAGCTCGCGCTCGTCCTCTACGCCGCCCGCTTCCTCGCCGAGCGCCCGCGCGGCCTGCGGCGCCCGAAGGACCTGCTGCCGCTCGGCTGGGTGACGGGCGCGGCGATCGTGCTCGTGGCCACCCAGCCGGACCTCGGCACCGCGCTGGTGATCTCGTTCGCGATCGGCGCGATGCTCGTGGCGGCCGGGACCCCGCTGCGCTGGCTGGCGGGCATCGCCGGCGCCGGCGCGGTGCTCGTGATGCTCTACGCGCTCAGCGCGCCCTACCGCCGCGCCCGCCTCACGTCGTTCCTCGATCCGTGGGACCACGCGGGCACGGCCGGCTTCCAGGCCGTCCAGGGCCAGATCGCGATCGGCTCGGGCGGGCTCTTCGGCCAGGGCCTGGGGGAGTCGGTGCAGAAGATCTTCTACCTGCCCGAGGCGCACACGGACTTCATCCTCGCGGTGATCGGCGAGGAGCTCGGCGTGCTCGGCCTGCTCGTCCTGCTCTCGCTCTACGGCGCCGTCGCCTGGGCCGGGCTGCGGATCGCCCAGCAGGCCAAGGGCCGCTACGCCGCGCTGCTGGCGGCCGGCGTGACCTCGCTGCTGCTCTGCCAGGCGCTGCTGAACGTGTTCGTGGTGCTCGGCATCGCGCCGCTGACCGGGGTGCCGCTGCCGTTCCTCTCCTACGGGTCGACGAACCTCGTCGTCCTGCTCGCCGGGTGCGGGCTCATCGTGAACGTCGCGCGCGGGGGCTCGGTGCACCTGCGGGCCGTCAGCGGGGGCCGCGATCCGGCACGATCGGGGGCGCATGCCGAGGACCTACCTGATCGCCGCCGGCGGGACGGCCGGGCACGTGGTGCCGGCGCTGGCGGTGGCCGACGCGCTGCGGGCTGACGGCGCGCGCGTGGTGTTCGCCGGCGGCGAGCGGGCCGAGCGCGAGCTCGTGCCGGCCGCCGGCTACGAGCTGCGCACGCTCGACGTCGAGGGGCTCAGCCGCTCGAACCCGCTGAAGGCCGCGCGCGCCGCGTGGAAGGCGGCGCGCGCCGTGGGCGCCGCCGGGCGGCTCATCGACGAGCTGCGGCCGGACGCGGTGATGGGCGGCGGCGGGTACGTCGCCGGGCCGGTCGGCCTCGCCGCCGTGCGCCGCGGCGTGCCGCTCGTGCTCACCGAGGCCGACAGCCACCTCGGGCTCACGAACCGGCTGCTGGCCGGGCGCGCGCGCCGCGTCTGTCTGGCCTTCCCGGTCGAGGGGCGCGAGGGGGAGCGCTACCGCGTGACCGGCCGCCCGGTGCCGCCGCCGGCGACCGACCGCGCCGCCGCGCGCGAGCGCTTCGGGCTCGCTCCCGAGGACCGGGTGCTGCTCGTCTTCGGCGGCTCGCTCGGCGCGCGCTCGATCAACGAGGCCTCTGTCGCGGCGTTCGGGGCCGAGGATCCCGGCTTCCGCGTGCTGCACGCCGCCGGCGAGCGCGACCTGCCCGTGCTGCGCGAGCGCGCGCTCGGGCCGTGGTACGACCTGCGCGGGTACCTCGACCGCTTCGGCGAGGCGCTGCTCGCCGCCGACCTCGTCGTCGCGCGCTCGGGCGGCTCGGTGTTCGAGATCGCCGCGGCCGGGCGCCCGGCGATCCTCGTCCCCTATCCCCACGCGGCCGGCGACCACCAGAGCGCGAACGCGCGCTGGATGGAGCGCGGCGGGGCGGCCGCGGTGCTGCCCGACGCCCAGGTGGGCGCCGAGCGCCTCGGCGCGGAGGTCCGCGCGCTGCTCGGCGACCCGGAGCGCCTGGCCGCGATGGCGTCGGCGTCGGCGGCGCTCGCGCGGCCGGACGCGGCCGCCGAGATCGCCGGTGAGGTGCGCGCGGCGGCGGAGGCCTAGGCAGACATCTGCCTTGAAGCGTATGCTTGTCTGCATGCGCACGACGCTGAACCTCGACGATCGGCTCGCCCGGCGGGCCAAGCAGGAGGCGGCGCAGCGCGGGACGACCCTGACCGCGCTGGTCGAAGCGGGGCTGCGCCGGGAGCTCGACGGGCCCCGGCGTCAGGCCGCCCGCGAGCCCTTCCGGATGCCGGTCTCGAGTGCGCGCGCGGGTCTCGCGCCCGGGGTGACGCCGGAAGACCTGCTCAGCAACGCGCGCATCCGGGAGCTCCTGGGCGACGACGACGCCGTGCTGTGATCCTGCTCGACGTCAACGTGCTCGTCGTCGGCCACCGCGCCGAGATGCCGGGCCACGACGCGGTGCGCGAGCGCATCGAGACGCTGTTCGCCGCGCCGATCCCCGTCGCGCTGCCGGACGCGGTGCTCGTCGCGTTCGTGCGGGTCGTCACCAACGCACGGATCTTCCGCGAGCCCACCTCGACGGCGTCGGCGCTGGACGCGGCGCGCGCGATCCGGGAGGCCGAGAACGGCGTGTGGATCGCTCCGGGCCCCCGCCACTGGCCGCTCTTCGAGGAGCTGTGCCGCACGGGTCAGGCCCGCGGCGACCTGGTGGCGGACGCCCACCTCGCCGCGCTCGCCATCGAGCACGGCTGCGAGCTCGTCACCTTCGACCGCGACTTCGCGCGCTTCCCGGGCCTGCGCACGAGCTCACCGCTCGACTAGCGTCTGCGCCCGATGCCCTCCGCCGAACAGCCCTGGGACGGCCGCCGTCTGCACCTGCTCGGGATCGGCGGCGCGGGGATGCGCGGGT
>JALOLQ010000220.1 GCA_025455895.1 Solirubrobacteraceae bacterium | reverse complement strand
GCCTGACCTTGTGCGGTCGCACAAGGTCGCGCGGAACACTCGTCCGCACGGCCGATGCCGCGGGCGCCGGCCGCGCGTAGCGTCGCTCCGACCCAAGCCGCAGGACAGGAGGATCGATGGCAGACGCGACCCGGACCCCCAGAGTGCTCGCAATCGACGCGGGCGGAACGATGACCGACACGTTCATCGTCGACGAGGCGGGCGCGTTCGTCGTCGGCAAGGCGCAGACGACTCCGCACGACGAGTCCGAGGGCTTCATGCGCTCGACGCAGGACGCCCTCGCCTGCCGCAGGTCCTCAGCGGGATCTTCTCGGGCACCGCGATGCTCAACCGGCTGCTCTCGCGGACCGGCCTGAAGGTCGGCGCGATCGTCACCGCCGGGCACGAGGACACCTTCCGGATCGAGCGCGCGATCCAGACCCACCTCGGCTATCCGTACGCCGACAAGCTCCACGTCGCCACCCACCACCACAACGAGCCGCTCGTCCCGCGCGAGCTCGTCCACGGCGCGCGCGGGCGGATCGACCTGTTCGGCGAGGAGGTCCTGCCGCTGCGCGAGGCGGACGTGCGCGACGCGGCCCGGGCGCTGCTCGACGCCGAGGTCGACGGCATCGTCATCGGCTTCCTCTCGAGCTACCGCAGCCCGGTCCACGAGCAGCGCGCGGCCGAGATCGTGCGCGAGGAGATCGCCGCGCGCGGGCTCAACGGCGACGGCCCGCGGCTCTTCGTCAGCTCCGAGCTCTACCCCTCGCGGCGCGACCTGCCGCGGCTGAACTCGACGGTCGTCGAGGCCTACGCGGCCGAGCCCTCGCGCGGCACGCTGCGCGCGGTGAACGAGCGCACGCGCAGCCACGGCGCGACGTTCGAGCTGCGCGTCATGGCCGGCCACGGCGGCACGATCTCGATCGAGGCGCGCGAGCTCGCGCGCACGCTCGTCTCCGGGCCGATCGGCGGCGTGGTCGGCGGGCGCGAGGTCGCCGCGCGGCTCGGCCTGCCGAACGTCCTGTGCACCGACATCGGCGGCACGTCGTTCGACATCGCGCTGATCACCGACGGCGCCGTCGAGGTGACCCCGACGCCGGACATCGCGCGGCTCGTGCTCAACACGCCGCTCGTGCGCATCGACTCGATCGGCGCGGGCACCGGCTCGTTCGTGCGCGTGAACCCGAACTCGAGCCGGCCCGAGCTGGGGCCGGACTCCGCGGGCTCGCGGGTCGGCGTCTGCTGGCCGGAGGGCGGGCTGGAGACGATCAGCGTCACCGACCTGAACCTCGTGCTCGGCCGGCTGAACCCGGACTACTTCCTCGGCGGCGACCTCGACCTCGACATGGAGCGCGCCGAGCACGCCGTCGCCCGCCAGCTCGCCGAGCCGATCGGGCTCAGCGTGCAGGACGCCGCGGCCGGCGTCGTGGACCTCTTCGAGCAGACGCTGCGCCACGAGGCGGTCGGGCGGATCCTCGGCAAGGGCTACTCGCCGGTCGACTACGCGCTGCTCTGCTACGGCGGCGGCGGCCCGCTGCACGTCGCCGGGTACACCGCCGGGGTGCCCTACCGCGACGTGCTCGTGCCCGCCTGGGCCGCCGGCTTCAGCGCCTACGGCTGCGCCTGCGCGGACTTCGAGTACCGCTTCGAGCAGACCGTCGACATGCCGATCGTCCCGGACGCGCCCGACGAGGCGAAGGCCGGCGCGGGCGCCTGGCTCACGAGCGTCTGGCACGGGCTGCGCGAGCGCGTCACGGCGGAGTTCGCCAAGTCGGGCGTCGAGCCCGGCGAGGTCCGCTTCCGGCACCTCGTGCGGATGCAGTACCGCGGTCAGCTCAACGACCTCGAGATCACCTCGCCGCACGACGACCTCACCGAGCCGGCGCACCTCGACGCGCTGGTCGACGAGTTCGAGCGCGCCTACGCGAAGCTCTACGCGCGCAGCGCCCGCTCGCCCGAGCTCGGGCACCTCATCACCCAGGCGATCGTGCTCGGCATGACGCCGGTCGAGAAGCCGGCGCTGCCGGACCTCGAGGACGCCGGGACCGAGCCCGCCGCGGCGGCCTCGAAGGGCACGCGCGAGGTGCGCTGGTCGGGCGGCACCGCCACCACCGAGATCCTCGAGCTCGACGCGCTCGCGCCCGGGAACGTCATCCCCGGGCCGGCGATCGTCGAGCACTCCGCGACGACGTTCGCGATCCCGCCGGGACGCACCGCGACGCTGGACCGCCACCTGATCTTCCACCTGAGCTCCGAGGAGGGCGCAGCATGAATCCCCCGATCGTCGAAGCCACCCGCGAGCTGGAGCCGAAGGCCCGGCCGATCGGGTGGGACGGGCAGCGCCTGGACGCGATGCTCGAGGGCGCCGACCGGCGGTTCGCCGAGACCGGCCGCTACCAGGGCATCGAGCGCCTCCAGCTCATGGAGGACGACCCGATCGGCTACGAGAAGCTCTTCAGCCGGCTGCGCGGCGGGCTCGTGTCCGCGCGCGAGACGGCGATGAACATCTCGGCCTCGCCGATCGTCCGCGAGCTCGGCGAGCTGTGCTTCGCGCTCTACACGCCGGAGGGCGATTCGGTCGCGCTGTCGACCGGGATCATCGTCCACGTCCACACGATGTCCGACGCCATCAAGTGGATGGTGCGCAACGGCTACGAGGACAACCCGGGGATCCGCCCCGGCGACATCTTCGCCAACAACGACCCGCGCATCGGCGACGTCCACAACGCCGACGTGCAGACCTTCGTGCCGATCTTCGACCCGCACGGCAGCGGCGAGCTGATCGGCTGGGCCGGCGGCGTCACGCACGTGCTCGACATCGGCGCGACGACGCCCGGCGGCGTGCCGGTCGGCCCGGTGACGAACCTCGAGGACGGCATCGACCTGCCGTGCATGAAGATCGGCGAGGGCGACGAGCTCTACACCTGGCACCTCAAGCGCATCCAGCAGGCCACGCGCGCGCCGATGTACTACCTGCTCGACGAGAAGACGCGCCTGTCGGGCTGCCATCTCGTGCGCGAGGCGGTCGAGCGCGTCGTGCTCGAGGAGGGCCTGGACCGCTACAAGCAGTTCGCGCACGAGGTGATCGAGGAGGGCCGGCGCTCGTTCAAGGCCCGGATCCGCGAGATGACCGTGCCGGGGCGCTACCGCTCGCCGGCGTTCATGGACATCACCTTCGCCGACAAGGTGCGCCTGCCGTCCTACGCGCGCCGCGACTTCCTCATGCACTCGCCGTGGGAGGTGCGGATCACCCGCGACGGGGGCTTCGACCTCGACTACGACGGCTGCTCGGCCTGGGGCTACCACTCGGCCAACTGCACGCCGAGCGGGATGCAGGGGGCGATCTGGGTGCAGTTCACGCAGACGCTGATCTGCAACGACAAGGTCAACGACGGCGCCTACTACGGGATCCGCACGAACTTCCCGGAGGGCACGATCGCCAACCTCGGCGACGCGCCCGGCTCGACCGGCATCGCCTGGGCGTTCCTGCAGCCCTCGTTCACCGGCTTCCCGCGCACGATCTCACGCGCGGTGCAGGCGCGCGGCTTCATCGAGGAGGTGCTCGGCGCCTACTCGGTCTCCGGCAACGTCCTCCAGGGCGGCGGCATCGACCAGTACGGCCAGTCGAGCGCGATCATGAACTTCGAGATCGCCGCCCAGGGCCTCGGCGCGAAGTACGTGCTCGACGGGACCGACTACGCGGCCGCGATGTTCAACCCCGAGGGCGACGCCGGCGACGTCGAGATGTGGGAGCTGATCTCGCCGTTCCTCTACCTCTCACGCCGCGTGAAGGCCTCGTCGGCGGGCTGCGGGCGCCACCGCGGCGGCTCGTCGTTCGAGTCGCTGTTCCTCGTCCACAAGACGCCGATGTGGGAGGTCCAGAACCTCGGCAACGGGCAGTGCTTCTCCTCGCCGGGGATCTTCGGCGGCTACCCGGGTGCGCTGGGGTACATCCACAACCTGCGCCGGAACGACCTGCGCGAGCGCGCGCTGCGCGGCGAGGCCTACCCGGTCGCCGACGGCGACTTCGAGCACCCCGCGCTGATGGAGATCCAGGGCGAGCGCGAGTACCTGCGCGACGCGTTCACGACGCTCGCGCCGATCGACCACGGCGACCTCTACCTCTCGGTGATGAAGGGCGGCTCGGGCCTCGGCGACCCGCTGCTGCGCGAGCCCGACGCGGTCGCCCAGGACGTGCGCGAGGGGCACCTGCTGCCGCGCTTCGCGGGCAGCGTCTACGGCGTCGTGCTCGCCGCGGACGGCG
>JALOLQ010000219.1 GCA_025455895.1 Solirubrobacteraceae bacterium | reverse complement strand
GGCTCCGGCATCTTCGTCGCCGCCGAGATCGCGTGCGAGCGGTCCGGCGCGTAGATGCGCATCATCAGGATCTGCAGCTCCTCGGTCACGCCGCCGAGCGTCTCGTTGCTCTGCGGGTTCGAGCGCGCGTAGAGCGTGTTGCGCGCCGCGAGGTCGTCCTCGTAGACGCGGTTGGTCGGGAAGCCCGGATTCACGGTGCTGGCGACGTCCACGGTGTACGCGCGGTTCGCGGCCGTGCGGTCCGCACCCTGCCGGTACGGGTTGACCGAGCCGGGATCCGGGTCGATCTGCGAGTCGGCGATGCCGTCGAGGATGTTGCTCTGCGCGTTGTAGGCGACGACCGACTCGTAGCGCGCGTGCTGGAAGTCGCCCTTGAGCTTCAGCGTCGAGCCGGCGGGCCGGCGGAAGTAGGCCGTCCAGTAGTAGGCGTTGCCGTCCGGGTAGGCGATGTTGAGGTCGCCCGGGTCCCCGGACACGGGGCCGTAGTACCAGAAGCAGGTGGTGGCGCGGCCGCCCACGTAGGACGGCGCGGCCGAGGCGCCGGCCGGCATCGCGGCGGCGGCCAGGATCGCGGTGCAGAGCGCGGCGGCGATCAGCCGCGGCGCCCATCGCTCGAGGGCCATGGTGGTTCGTCTCCTCCCGACGGGGTCGTCGCCCGGGACGGTCCCGGGCCTGCACCACCCTCCCGCCGCGCCGCCGCCACGCCAATGGAGAGAGCTTGCGTGTGGTGGTTCGGTTTTCTGGTGTCTTCTCGGGCGTGCCCGCGCCCCGCGGGTAGGATCGGCGTCCCACCGGGAGGAGGTGGACCATGCCGATCCGCGCGGTCGTCGTCGAGGACAGCCTGCTCGTTCGAGAAGGCCTCATCAGCCTGTTGGCCCTCGAGGACGACATCGAGGTCGTCGCCGCCTGCGCGACCGCCGAGGAGGCGCTCACGGCGATCGCCGCCGAGCGCCCCGACGTGGTCCTGACCGACATCCGGATGCCGCCGACGCAGACCGACGAGGGGCTGCGGCTGGCGCGCGAGCTGCGCGAGCGCGATCCGGGGCTCGGCGTGATCGTGCTGAGCCACTACGTCTCGCCGGAGTCGGCGATCGCGGTGCTCGACGAGTGCTCGGACGGGCGCGGCTACCTGCTCAAGGACCGCCTCCACAGCGGCGCCGCGCTCGCCGAGGCGCTGCGCGCGGTGGCCGCCGGAGGCTGCCGCGTGGACCCGGCGGTCGTCCAGGAGCTGCTGCGGGGCCGGGAGGACGCGGCGCCGTCCGCGCTCGACGAGCTCACCCCGCGCGAGCGCGAGATCCTCGGCGACATCGCCGAAGGGCTGAGCAACCAGGCGATCGCCGAGCGCCGCGTGCTCACGCGCCGCGCGGTCGAGAAGCACGCGAGCGCGATCTTCCTGAAGCTCGGCCTGGCCAACGCGCAGGACACGAGCCGGCGCGTGAAGGCGACGCTGATCCAGCTCGCGGAGTCCGGGCGGTGAGCGGCGGCTCGCGGGCGCTCGCGCTCGTCGTCGCGGCCGGCCTCGCGCTCACCGCGGGCGCGCTCGCGGTCGCCGCGCAGAGCCCGCGCGTGGAGGGCACCTGGCAGTTCGTCGTGATCGGCGTCTCCGTCGGCCTGCCGTTCCTGGTGGCGGCGTTCGTCATGGCGCGGTACCGGGAGCGCAGGCCGCTGTGGCTGCTGCTGATCGCGATCGGCACGCTCTACGCGGTCCGCGTCGGCGCCGTCTCCGACGACCCGCACGTCTACACCGTCGCTCGCGCCGCGGGGCAGTTCAGCGGCGTGCTGCTGGGCTGGCTGATGCTCGCGTTCCCGTCCGGCCGGCTGGGCTCGCGCGCGGCCCGCGCGGTCGTGGCCGCGGGCGCGCTCAGCGTGGCGGCGCTCTGGTGGCCGCAGTTCCTGCTCGACCCGACGCTGTCCTCCGGCGGCGAGCCGTACGGGACGTGCGACGGCCCGTGCCCGGCCAACGTGCTCGACGTGACCGACGCCGAGGGCGTCGCCCGGGCGCTGGGCGTCGCGTTCCGCGTCTGCGCCGCCGGGCTGCTCGTCGGCGTCGCCGTTGTGCTCGCCGTGCGCCTGCACCGCGCGACGGCGCTCATGCGCCGCATCCTCGCCCCGGTGCTCGTCGCCTCGGTCGCCCGTCTGGCCGCGGTGAGCGCGTTCCTGGCGCTCGGCTCGCCGGCGTGGATCCGCGGCTTCCTCGTCGTCACCTACTGGGGCGTGCTCGCCGCGATCGTCGCCGGGCTGCTGCGCGGCCGCTCGTACGACGCCGCGGCGCTCGAGCGGCTCGTGCACGGGCTGCGCGTGCGCCCGGCCCCGGCCGAGCTGGAGACCGTGCTCGGGCGCGCGCTCGACGACCCGAGCCTGCGGATCGCCTACTGGATCCCGCAGGCCGAGCTCTACACCGACGCCGCCGGCGAGCCGCTCGCGCTGCCCGAGTCGGACCCGGCGCGCGCGATCACCCCCGTGCACAGTGCCGCCGGGGAGCCGCTGGCCGCGCTGCTCCACGATCCCGGGCTGCTCGACCACCCGGAGCTGCTCGACGCGATGGCCGCGAGCGCGCTGATCGCGCTCGAGAGCAACCGGCTCGAAGCCGAGATGGCGGCGGCGCGCGGAGGCGTGATCGTCGCCGTCGAGGAGGAGCGCCGGCGGATCGAGCGCGACCTGCACGACGGCGCCCAGCAGCGGCTGATCGCCCTGCGGATGAAGCTCGGCGCCGCCGGGCAGCTCGTCGAGCGCGACGCGGACCGCGCGCGGGCGATGCTCGACGAGCTCGGCGGCGACGTGGACGCGGCGCTCGCCGAGGTGCGGGCGCTCGCGCACGGCGAGACGCCCGCGGAGCTCGCCGAGCTGGGCCTCGACGGGGCGCTCGCCCGCGTCGTCCGCGAGGCGCCGATCCCGGCGCAGCTCACCACCGCGGGCCTGCGCCGCCACCCGGCCGCGGTGGAGTCGGCCGTCTACTTCGCCTGCCGCGAGGCGCTCCAGAACGCCGCCAAGCACGCCGGCGCGCAGGCCGCCGTGGAGATCGTCGTGCGCGACGAGGGCGGCTCGCTGAGCTTCACGGTGTCCGACGACGGGCACGGCTTCGTCACCGGTCAGCCGGGCGGCGCGGGAGCGGGGCTCGGGAACCTGCGTGACCGCCTCAGCGCCCTGGGCGGCGCGATCGACGTCGAGAGCTCGCCCGGCGGCGGGACGCGCGTGAGCGGGACGATCCCGCTCGACCCGGCGTGAGGGCGTCGCCCCGCGGGTCAGACTGTGGCCGGCCCGATGCCCGCCCGCCTCTCCCCCGACTCGATCCTGCGCGACGGCGCCTTCCGGCGGCTCGTCGTCGCCGAGGGCTTCGCCTACACGGGCGAGGCGCTGCTGATCGTCCTCTTCACGCTGATCGCGCTCGACGCCGGACCCACCGGCGCGACGATCGTGCTCGTCGCGCAGGGCATCCCGCGGGCGCTGCTGCTCCCGCTCGGCGGCCTGCTCTCCGACCGCTGGGGAGCCGCGCGCGTGGCGCTGGCCAGCGCGATCGCCCGCGCGGCGCTGCTGGTCGCGCTCGCCGGGCTCGTGCTCGCCGCCGGCGTCCCGTCGATCGCGGTGCTCGCGGGGCTCGGCGCGCTGCTCGGCGTCGTCGACGCGCTCGCCTACCCGGCCTCGTTCGCGCTGGTACCGGCGATCGTCCCCGCCGAGCGGCTGCCCGCCGCCAACAGCGTGATCGGCGGCATCGAGGGGCTCGGCGACCTCGCCGGGCCGGCGGCGGCAGCGGGCCTCTACGCGCTGCTCGGCCCCGGGGCGTCGCTCGCGGTCGTCGCCGGCCTGGCGGCGATCTCCGCACTCGGGTTCCTCGCGGTCGCCCGCCACGGGGTGGGCGAGCCGACGCTCGGCGAGGCGACGCCCGCCGCCTTCCTCGACGGGATCCGCCACGCGTGGGCCGACGAGCAGGTGCGCCGGCTGCTGCTCGGGCTCGTCGCGCTGAGCCTGCTGCTGG
>JALOLQ010000016.1 GCA_025455895.1 Solirubrobacteraceae bacterium | reverse complement strand
CCGCTCACCGTCGGCGGGCGGCCCGGCGTGCTGCACGGCGCGCTGATCGCGCTGCTCCAGACCGACGAGGGCCAGGTGATCGAGGCGCACTCGGTGTCCGCCGGCCTGGACTATCCCGGCGCGGGGCCCGAGCACGCGTGGCTGCGCGACAGCGGCCGCGCGCAGTACACGGCGGTCACCGACGACGACGCGCTCGACGCGGTGCGCGACGTCGCGCGGCTCGAGGGGATCATCCCCGCGCTCGAGACCGCCCACGCGCTGCACGTCGTGCTGCGCGAGCCGTCCGACTCCGCGCTCGACCTCGTCTGCCTGTCGGGGCGCGGCGACAAGGACCTCGCCGAGGTCATGGCCCGGCTCGCGGCGCGATGAGCACGCAGACGCTGAGCGGGGCCGAGCGGATCGCCGCCGCGTTCGCGGGCAGCGGCAAGCGCGCGGCGCTGATGCCCTACCTCATGGGCGGCTTCCCGGACCCGGCCACCTCGCGCGCGATCGCCGAGGCGTACGCGGACGCGGGCGCCGACCTGATCGAGCTGGGCGTGCCGTTCTCGGACCCGATCGCCGACGGGCCGGTGATCCAGGCCGCCGCGACCCGCGCGCTCGAGGCCGGGACGACGGTCGAGGACGTGCTCGCGATCGCCGCCGCGCTCGCGCCGCGGCTGCCCGTGGTGCTCATGACCTACGCGAACCTCGTGCTCGCGCGCGGCGTGGAGCGGTTCGCCGCCGATGCGGCCGCCGCCGGGGCGAGCGGGCTGATCGTCCCGGACCTGCCGCTCGAGGAGGCGCCCGCGGTGCTCGCGGCCTGCGAGGCGGCCGGGCTGGCGCTCGTGCCGCTCGTCGCGCCGACCACGACGCCCGAGCGCCTGGAGCGGATCGGCGCCCGGGCGCGCGGCTTCCTCTACACCGTCTCGGTGGCCGGCACGACGGGGGAGCGCGCCGCCCTGGCCGAGACCTTCGCCGGCGTCGTCGCGCGGGCCAAGGGCGCCACGGCGGTCCCGGTCGCGCTCGGGTTCGGGATCGCCACCCCCGAGCAGGCCGCGCAGGCCGCCGACGCCGGCGCCGACGGGGTGATCGTCGGCAGCCGCCTCGTCCGCGAGGCCGCGGAGGCGGACGACCCGCCGGCCGCGGTGCGTGCGCTCGTCACGGCGTTCGCCCAGGCCCTCCGCTAGGATCCGCCCCGTCATGGGCCTCGCACTCTTCGCCACCTTCGCGCTCAGCTTCTGGATCGTCAGCTACTCGCTGGGGCTGAAGTCGTTCGACGGGTTCCTGATCGCGCTGATCGCGATCGTCACGGCGGCCGGGGTGAAGGTCGCCATGGACAAGCTCTCCGCCGCCCGCCGCGACGCCTGACCGTCGCCGCGGCGGCGCCGCACCGTGCCGCTGCGCCGCTCCGTCATCCTCGCCGTCGTCCTGAGCGCCGCGCTCGCGGCCGCCGGGTGCGGGGGGTCGGGATCGACCGCGACCGAGGCCGGGCCGGGCGGCCGCGTCATCGGCGACACGCTCACCGTGTACTCGAGCCTGCCGCTGCGCGGGCCGCAGGCCGAGGCCGCCCGGGCGATGGTCAACGGGCAGCGCCTGGCGCTGCAGGACGCCGGCGGGACGGTCGGCGACTTCCAGGTGAAGTTCACCTCGCTCGACGACAGCGTGGGCCCGGAGGGCTGGGACCGGGACGCCACCGCCGACAACGCGCGCCGCGCGGCGCAGGACCCCACGACGATCGGGTACATCGGGGACGCGGACTTCGGCGCCACCGCGATCTCGATCCCGGTCCTCAACCAGTCCGGGATCGCCCAGGTCTCGCCCGCGGCCACCTACCCGGGCTTCACGACCACCGAGGACGCCACCGAGAAGGGCGAGCCCGAGAAGTACTACCCCTCGGGCGCGCGCACGTTCGCGCGGGTGATCCCGAACGACGTCGTCCAGGGCGAGGCGCAGGCGCGCCTCCAGGCCGCCGACGGCTGCCGGCGGACCTTCGTCGTCGCCGGCCCGGAGGTCCCCGCCCGCGCGCTCGCCGAGGCGGTGCGCAATGCGCTGGGACCGGCCGGCATCGCGCTCGCCGGCGAGGAGACGGCGGACCTCACGGCCGGCGAGGCCGACGCGGACCTCGTCGCCGCGATCCGCGAGACCGGCGCCGACTGCGTCGTCCTCGCCGCCTCCGGCGCTGACGATCCCGTGGCGCTGCTCGACGCGCTGGCGGCCGGGGTGCCGGGCGCGGGCCTCTACGGCCCGGCGGTGCTCGCCCGGCCCGAGCTGCTCGCGCGGCTCGCGCCGCGCACGCAGCGCGCGCTGCGGCTCACGCGGCCGGTGGTCGGGCGCCGCGCCGAGCCCCCGGCGGCCCTCGCCGTGCTCGCCCGCTACCGGCGCGTCTTCGGCGAGCCCGCGCCGCCCGAGGCGCTCTTCGGCTACGAGGCGATGGCGCTGCTGCTCGACACCCTGCGCCGCGCGGGCGATCGCGCCGACGACCGCAGCTTCGTGAGCGCCGAACTGCACCGCACCCGGGCGCGGCGCTCGGTGCTCGGCACCTACTCGATCCGGCCCGACGGCGACACCACCCTGCGCCGCTACGCGGCGTGGCGGGTCGCCGCCGGCGCGCCCGTGTTCGAGCGCGTCGTCCTGCGCTGAGGCGCCGTCAGGCGAGCGCCGAGGCGAGCGCCGCGTCGAGATCGGCGTGCGCGAAGGCGAAGCCGTGCCCGAGCGCCGCGTGCGGCACCGCGCGCTGGCCCTCGGTGACGATCTCGGCCATCTCGCCGTAGAGCGCGCGCAGCGCGAACGCCGGGACCGGGGCGACGGCCGGCCGGTGCAGCGCCCGGCCGAGCGCCTTGGAGAACTCCTTGTTCGTGACCGGGGTCGGGGCGGACCCGTTCACCGGGCCGCGCCAGCGCTCGTCGTCGATCGCCGCGAGGTACATCGAGACGAGATCGTCGACGTGGATCCAGGGCATGTACTGGTCGCCGCCGGCCACCGGGCCGCCGACGCCCGCCTTGAACGGGGGCAGCATCGTCTTCAGCGCCCCGCCGGTCTTGTCGAGCACGATCCCGGTGCGCACGAGCACGACCCGCATCCCCAGCTCCTGGGCCTCGAGCGCCTCGCGCTCCCACGCGACGCAGACGCGGGCCAGGAAGTCGCCGCCCGCCGGGGTGTCCTCGGGGATCTCCTCGGCGCCGTGCTTGCCGTAGTAGCCGACGGCGGAGGAGGAGACGAGCACCCCGGGCCGCGGCTCGGCCGCGCGCAGGCCCGCGACGAGGTTGCGGGTGCCGGTCTCGCGGCTGGCGAGGATCGCCTCCTTGACCTTCGCGCTCCAGCGCTGGGCGACCGGCTCGCCGGCGAGGTGCACGACGGCGTCGCGCCCGGCCAGCGCCTCGGCCGGCGCCGGGCCGGCCAGCGGGTCCCAGGCGACGGCCTCCACGCCGAGCGCGGCGGCGGCCGGCTCCGCGCGGCGCGAGAGCACGGTGACGGTGTCGCCGCGCTCCTTGAGCGCCGCGACGAGCTTGTTGCCGATGAGGCCGGTGGCCCCGGTGATCGTGACCTGCATGCGTTCCTCGTTCGAGTTCGGTTCCGGACGGGGGTACGGGCGAGCGGACATCCTGGCGCATCCGCACGCGGCGCAGGAAGTCCCGTGATCCTCCAGAATCCCGCCGCATGTGCTCGCCTGTCCGCGCGCGGCCGACCTCGGCCGCAGCGCTCCTCACCGTCCTGCTCACGCTCGCGCTCGCCGGTCCCGCCTTCGGCCAAGCGTCCCGCACCTGGGTCTCCGGGGTCGGGGACGACGTCAACCCCTGTTCGCGGACGGCGCCGTGCAAGACCCTCGCGGGCGCGATCTCCAAGACGGCCGCGGGCGGCGAGATCAACGCGCTCGACAGCGGCGGCTTCGGGTCCGTCACGATCACCAAGGCGCTGACGATCGACCTCTCCGAGGTGCAGGGCTCGGTGCTGCACCCGCTCGTGAACGGGATCGTCATCAACGCGGGCGCCTCGGACGACGTGACGATCCGCGGCGTCAACCTCAACGGCGTCGTCCCGACGCCCGCGCCGGCTCCCGACGCCTGCCAGTTCGCCGGCGTGCGCGGCATCTTCGTGCGCAACGCCCGCTCGGTGCTGATCGAGGACGTCGAGGTGCAGCGCAACGCCACCGCCGGCATCGTCGTGGCTCCCGAGCTCACGAGCCCGAGCGTCCTCGTCCACCGCACCACGGTGCGCGGCAGCTGCGGACCCGGCATCGACGTCGCCCCGGCCGCGGGGCGCAACGCGTCGGTGATGGTGAGCGGGGGCGCGATCCAGGGCACCGCATCGGCGCTGCGCGTGGACACCGGCGGCACGGCCTGGGTCACCGGCACGACGATCTTCGGCAACGTCGTCGGGCTCCAGCCGCTGGGCGCCGGCGTCATCAACGCCTACAGCGACAACCGGATCTCCGGGAACGGCGCGAACGGCGCGCCGACGACGACGCTCGCGCTCGGCGCGCCGGGGCCGGCGGGCGCCCCCGGGCCGGCCGGACCGCAGGGCCCGGCAGGCGAGCCGGCGCTGAAGCTCCTGCTCGCGCCGCTGGCGACGAGCCTCGGCGGCTCGGCCGGCACCCCCGTCGCGCTCGGCTACGTCAGCACGCTGCCCGCGTCCGCGACGCTCACCGTCGTCCGCGGCGGGCGCACGTTCGCCACCGTTCGCGGCAAGGCGAGGACCGGGCGCAACACGCTGCGCTGGAGCGCGCGCAAGGCCGGCAGGCCCGCCCCGGCGGGCAGCTACAAGCTCATGCTCCGGCTGAGCGCCGCCGACGGGCAGACCACCAGCAGCACGGTCCGCCTGAAGCTCGGCAAGGCGAAGCCGGCGAAGCGGCGCTGAGGCCTCAGCCGCCGCCGCGCAGCGCCTCGACGTCCGAGGCGGCGAACCCGATCGTGTGCTGCTCCCCGGGGGCGGCACCGGTCAGGCGCGCCTCCTCGGCGACCGCCTCGGCCACGACCGGGGCGACCTCGCGGTTGAAGACCGAGGGGATGATGTAGTCCTCGCGCAGTTCCTCGGGACGCACGATCGCGGCGATCGCGCGCGCGGCGGCCATCTTCATCGGCTCGGTGATCTGCGCGGCGCGCACGTCGAGCGCGCCGCGGAAGATCCCCGGGAAGGCGAGCACGTTGTTGATCTGGTTGGGGTAGTCCGAGCGGCCGGTGGCGATCACGCGCGCGTAGGGCTCGGCCTCCTCGGGGCTGACCTCGGGGTTCGGGTTGGCCATCGCGAAGACCATCGCGTCCGGGCGCATCGCTGCGAGCGCGTCGGCGGGCATGATCCGCGCGCCCGAGAGGCCGATGAAGAGGTCCATGCCCTTGATCGCGTCGGCCGGGCCGCCGGCGAGCTTCTCGGGGTTCGTGGTCTCCGCGTACCAGCGCTTGACGGCGTTCATCGAGCCGTCCAGGTAGTCCTCGCGCTCGGTGCTCACGACGCCCTTGGAGTCGCAGCCGATGATCTCGCGCACGCCCGCCTCGAGCAGGATCTTCGAGACGGCGATGCCCGCGGCGCCCAGGCCGGTGACGAGCACCCGCAGGTCCATGAGGTCGCGGCCGGTGAGCCGGCAGGCGTTCAGCAGCGCGGCGAGCGTCACGATCGCCGTGCCGTGCTGGTCGTCGTGGAAGACGGGGATGTCCAGCTCGGCCTTGAGCCGGTCCTCGATCTCGAAGCAGCGCGGGGCCGAGATGTCCTCGAGGTTCACGCCGCCGAAGCCGGGCGCCATGAGCCTCACGGACTCGACGATCTCGTCGGGGTCCTTCGTGTCCAGGCAGATCGGGAACGCGTCGACGCCGGCGAACTCCTTGAAGAGCATCGCCTTGCCCTCCATCACCGGCATCGCCGCGCGGGGGCCGATGTCGCCCAGGCCGAGCACGGCGGTCCCGTCGCTGACCACGGCCACCGTGTTGCGCTTGATCGTGTACTGGTAGGCCTTGTCCGGGTCCTCGGCGATCGCGGTGCACACGCGCGCCACGCCGGGGGTGTAGGCCATCGAGAGGTCGTCGCGCGTCTTGAGCGGGTGCTTGTTGCGCTGCTCGATCTTGCCGCCGACGTGCAGCAGGAACGTGCGGTCGGTCGCGTCGACGACCTGCGCGCCGTCCACGCCGTTGATCGCGGCGAGGATCTCGTCCCAGTGGTCGGCGTCGTGGGCGTCGACGGTCACGTCGCGCACGAGCGCGCCGCCGGACTCGGCCACCTCGACGAGGTCGATCGCCCCGATCGTCCCGCCGGCCTCGCCGATCGCCCCGGCGACCTTCCCGAGCATGCCGGGGCGGTCGTCGATCTGGACGCGGATCGTCAGGCTGTACTGGGCGGACGGCGTGGCGCTCACGGGATCGAGTCTACGAGCGCGGGCCGCGCGCGCGCTGCCCGGGCCTCGCCCGGGGCCTCCGATAGCGTCACGGCCGTGCCCGACGAGCTCTACCTGATCGACGGCAACAGCCTCGCCTATCGCGCGTTCTTCGCGCTGCCGGAGTCGATCGCGACCTCCAAGGGCCAGCCGACGAATGCGATCTTCGGCTTCGCCTCGATGCTCGTGAAGATCCTCACCGAGCACGGCAGCAAGCCCACGGTCGTCGCGTGGGACGCCGGGCTCTCGGGGCGCAAGGAGGTCTACGAGGAGTACAAGGCGCAGCGCAGCTCGCGGCCGGACCTGCTCAAGGAGCAGTGGCCGCACCTCGAGCCGCTCGTGGACGCGTTCGGCTACACGAACGTGAAGGTCGAGGGCTTCGAGGCCGACGACGTGATCGCCACGATCGCCGAGCGCGCGCGCCGCGCCGATCCGCCGATCCCGGTGGTGATCGTCACCGGCGACCGCGACACCTTCCAGCTGATCGACCCGGACTCCGTCGTGCGCGTGATGGCCACCGCGCGCGGGATCACCGAGACGAAGCTCTACGACCACCGCGCCGTGGTCGAGCGCTACGGCATCCCGCCCGAGCTGATCCCCGACTTCTACGGGCTCAAGGGCGACACGTCGGACAACATCCCCGGCGTCCCGGGGATCGGCGACAAGACCGCCGCCGCGCTGCTCCAGCAGTTCGGCTCGCTGGAGGGCGTGCTCGAGCACGTCGACGAGGTCTCCGGGGCCAAGCGCAAGGAGAACCTGCGCGAGCACGCCGAGGACGCGCGCGTCAGCAAGCGGCTCGCCACGGTGCAGCGCGACGTGCCGGTGGAGCTCGACCTCTCGGCCGCGCTCGTGCGCGAGCCCGACCGCTCGCGCCTGCGCGAGGTCTTCCGCGAGTTCGAGCTGCGCGACCCGCTGCGGCGCCTGGAGGAGGCGCTCGGCGAGGAGGGCGGCGGCGTGCCCGAGAGCCCGGGCGCGACGGCGCTGCAGGCGCGGGTCGGCGCGGGCGGCCCGGGCGACGCGGCGCGCCTGGGCGACGGGCAGGGGACGCTGTCGATCGCGCTGCTCGAGCCCGAGGCCGCCGAGGGCGAGCTGTTCGCCCGCGAGCAGGCCTGGCGCTTCGGCGCCGCCTGCGGGGATCGCGTGCTCGCGGGCGAGGTCGCCGCCCCCGGGGAGCTCGTGGGGGCGCTCGGCACGCGCCCCGTGGCCGTCCATGACGCGAAGGCGCTCGGCAGCGTTCCGGCCGTGCTCGCCCACGACACGCTGCTGGCCGCCTACCTGCTCGATCCCGCCCGGCGCGCGTTCCCGTTCGGCGAGCTGTGCGAGGAGCGCGGGATCGTCGCCGGCGTCGAGGACGAGGCGGCCGCCGCCGCGCTGTGCGTCCAGGAGCTCACCGCGCGCCAGCGGGCGGACCTCGCCGAGCGCGACCAGGAGCGGCTGCTCGACGAGGTGGAGCTGCCGCTCGTCGCGGTGCTGCGGGCGATGGAGGTCGCCGGGGTGCGGCTGAACACCGAGCGCCTGGCGCAGATCGCCGCGCGCGTGGGGGAGGAGATCGCCGGCCTCGAGCGCGAGATCTGGGAGCTGTGCGACGAGGAGTTCGTGATCGGCTCGCCCCAGCAGCTCGGGGCCGTCCTGTTCGAGAAGCTCGGGCTCTCGAAGAAGCGCCGCGGCAAGACCGGCTTCTCCACCGACGCGCGCGTCCTGCAGGCGATCCGCCACGAGCACGCCGTGGTGCCCCTGATCGAGCGCTGGCGCGAGCTCAACCAGCTCACGAAGACCTACCTCGACGCGCTGCCGGCGCTCGTCGGCGAGGACGGCCGCATCCACACGACGTTCGTGCAGGCCGTCGCCTCGACCGGGCGGCTCTCCTCGACGAACCCGAACCTCCAGAACGTGCCGGTGCGCACGCCGCTCGGGCGCGAGATCCGCGGCTGCTTCGAGGCCGCCGACGGGAACGTGCTCGTCTCGGTCGACTACTCGCAGGTCGAGCTGCGCGTGCTCGCCCACGTCGCCGACGAGCCGGTGCTCAAGGAGATCTTCATCCGCGGCGAGGACGTGCACACCGCCACGGCGCGCGAGGTGTTCGGCGTCGCCGAGGCGGACATCGACCCGGGGATGCGCTCGAAGGCGAAGATGATCAACTACGGGATCGTCTACGGGCTCTCGGACTTCGGCCTCGCCGACCGCCTGAACATCCCGCGCGAGGAGGCGAAGGAGTTCATCGAGGCCTACCTGGCCCGCTTCTCCCGCGTGCACGCGTTCATGACCGGCACGATCGAGCAGGCGACCGAGCAGGGCTACGTGACGACGCTCTTCGGCCGGCGGCGCACGATCCCCGAGCTGCGCGCGCGCAATCACCAGGTGCGCTCGCTCGGCGAGCGCCTCGCGGTGAACACGGTCATCCAGGGCACGGCGGCGGACGTCATGAAGCTCGCGATGATCCGCGCGCAGGCGGCGCTCGCCGCCTCCGGCCTGAGCACGCGGATGATCCTCACGATCCACGACGAGCTGCTCTTCGAGGGGCCGCCGGACGAGGCCGAGGTGGTCGTCGCGCTCGCCGAGCGCGAGATGCTGGCACCGTGGGGCGACCGCGAGCCGCCGCTGGGCGTCGAGGCCGGGGTGGGGCGCACCTGGCTGGAGGCGAAGTAGCCGTGGATCGCGGGAGCGCGGCGCTGCTCGTGGTCGCGGCCGGCGCGGCCGTCGGGGCGCAGGCGCCGGTGAACGGGGCGCTCGGGCGGGTGGTCGGGAGCTGGCAGGCGGCGCTCGTGAACTTCGGCGTCGGGCTGGCGATCCTGCTCGTCGTCGTGGCGGTCGCCGGGGGCGGCTTCGGCGGCCTGGCGAAGATGCCGGAGGTGCCGTGGTGGGCGCTGCTCGGCGGGGCCTGCGGGGTCGCCGTGGTGACCTCGTCGATCGTGGCGGTCGGGGCGCTCGGCGCGGCCGGGGTGACGGCCGCGGTCGTCGCCGGCCAGCTCACCGCCTCGGTGGTGATCGACCGCTTCGGCTGGTTCGGGGTCCGCGAGGAGCCGATCACCCCCGGCAAGCTCGCCGGCGTCGGCCTGCTGGCGCTCGGGGTCTGGCTGATCGTGCGGGACTGAGGCGCGGCTGCGCCGGCGCCGCCTCGCGGGCGGCCTGCCCGCCTCGGGCGCTCCCGCATCTCCGCGGTGCGCGAGCGCCGCGTGTGGCCACGAGCGCCGACGAGGCGGCGCGCACGCAGGGGCCGCTCAGGCGGCGAGCGCGGCCTCGCGGCCGGCCGCCGCGGGCACCGGCGGCGGCCCCGCGAACGACGGCGGGCAGATCCGCAGGTAGTGCTCGAAGCCCCAGCGGCAGGCGCCCGGGCGCTCGAACAGCTCACAGAGCCCGGTCATCAGCGGAAGGCGGTTGGCGCGGCCGACGGCGCGCTGGGTGCGCAGCAGCCAGCGGTAGGCGTAGCGCTTGGCCTCGCAGAAGGCGGCGTAGCGCTCGAGCGCCTGGGCGCGGGTCTGCCGGCCCTCGGCGACCAGGCGCAGCTCGCGCCCGAGCGCGAGCGCGAAGTAGAACGCCGGCCGGATGCCCTCGGCGGTCGCCGGCAGGCAGTGGCCGGCGCTGTCACCGGCGAAGAACACGCCGTCCTCGACCGGATCGCGCATCGCGTGGGGGATCCAGTTGCCCTGATAGCCGTCGGGCCGCGCCCCGAGGCGGGCGGCGAGCTCCTCGGTCGGCTCGCGGACGTGGCGGCGGGGGTCGAACGAGCCCGCGCCGATCCGCAGCTCGTCGCCGGCGGGGAAGTTCCACGCGTAGCCGCGCTCGACGAGGGCCGGATCGAGCCAGATCTCGAGCTCCGCGCTCGTGCCGGCGGGGTGGACCTCGAGGCCGCGCGAGAGCGGGGCGCCCGGCGGCTGGACCGGCTCGGGCGCCGTGGAGAGCACGCGCCGCCAGCCGAGCGCGTCGACGACGAGCGGGGAGCGCACGTCGCCGCGGTCGGTGTGCACGACGATCTCGCCGCGGGGGCCGGCGCTGCGGCCGCTGACCGTCGCGGTCTCGAAGCGCGCGCCGGCGGCCTGCGCCCACAACAGCTCGCAGAGCGCGCGGTAGTCGAAGGTCGAGAACGCCCACGGCAGCCGCCAGCGCGCGGTCGTCTTGGGCCGGTGCACGAGCAGGTCGGTGAAGCTCTGGCGGATCGAGGCCTCGAGCCCGAGGCGCTCGAGCCACTGCGTCGGCACCGCGCAGGCCGACGTCTGGCGCTCGCCGATCTCGTAGCGGTCGAGGACGAGCACGTCGGCCCCGGCCCCGGCGAGCTCGCGGGCGACGGTGAGCCCGGCGAAGGACGCGCCGCACACGAGCACGTCCGAGGACCCCCGCAAGGGGGTGCGCTCGGCCCCCCGCTTGGTCGCTCTGACCGGCATCGGCGCGCGATTCTACGGAGCCCCGGCGGGCGGCGCGATCGCGCTACCCTCTTCGGACTCATGACCACCACCACTACCGACGCCCCCACCGAGGCCCCCGCCGGCGCCACGGTCGTCCCGGGCAGCGACGGTCTCCTGCTCGAAGTCGATGGGCAGATCGTCCCCAACTACGACGCCACGTTCACCAGCTTCAGCGAGGGCGAGGTCGTCAGCGGCCTCGTCGTGCGCATCGACAAGGACGAGGTCCTCGTCGACATCGGGTACAAGAGCGAAGGCGTCATCCCCAACCACGAGCTCTCGATCCGCAAGAACGTCGACCCGCACGACGAGGTCGAGCTCGGCGAGGAGGTCGACGCGCTGGTCCTCACCAAGGAGGACCAGGACGGCCGCCTCATCATGTCCAAGAAGCGCGCCCGCTTCGAGAAGGCGTGGCGGCGCATCGAGGCGGCGGCCGAGTCCGGCGACCCGGTCGAGGGGCACGTCATCGAGGTCGTCAAGGGCGGCCTGATCATCGACCTCGGGGTGCGCGGCTTCCTGCCCGCCTCGCTCGTCGACATCCGCCGCGTGGCGAACCTCGACGAGTTCCTGCACACGACGATCGAGTGCAAGGTCATCGAGCTCAACCGCCAGCGCAACAACGTCGTGCTCTCGCGCCGCGCGGTGCTCGAGGAGGAGCGCAAGGAGCAGCGCCAGGAGATCCTGGACCGCCTCCAGCCCGGCCTCGTCGTCGAGGGCCAGATCTCGAACATCGTCGACTTCGGCGCGTTCGTGGACCTCAACGGCATCGACGGCCTGATCCACATCTCCGAGCTGAGCTGGTCGCACGTCAACCACCCGAGCGAGGTCATCGCGATCGGGGACACCGTGCAGGTCAAGGTGCTCGACATCGATCGTGACCGCCAGCGCATCTCGCTCGGCCTCAAGCAGACGCAGGCTGACCCCTGGCAGCGCGTCGTCGACACCTACCGGATCGGCGACGACCTCGAGGGCAAGGTCACGAAGGTCGTCACCTTCGGCGCGTTCGTCGAGATCCTCGACGGCGTCGAGGGCCTCGTCCACATCTCCGAGCTCGCCCCGCACCACGTCGAGAACCCGCGCGAGGTCGTCCAGCCGGGCGACAACGTGCGCGTGAAGATCCTCGAGATCGACTCCGACCGCCGTCGGCTCTCGCTGTCGGTCAAGCGCGTGGAGGGCCAGATCCTGTCCGCGCACGGCGGCGAGTTCCACGACGGCGACGACGACATCCCGGCTCCCGCGCTCAGCGCGGAGGCGCCGGCTCCCGTGATGCCGGGTGCCGAGGTCGAGGAGGCGCCGGTCGCCGAGGCTGAGGAGGCGCCGGTCGCCGAGGCCGAGGAGGCGCCGGTCGCCGAGGCCGAGGTCGAGGAGGCCCCCGCGGCCGAGGCCGAGGCCGAGGACATCCCCGCCGAGGACGCCGAGCAGGCGTAGGTCGCGCTGGTCCCCGAGCCGGCCATCCCGTTCGTCGGACTGACCGGGGGGCTCGGCTCGGGCAAGTCGACCGCGCTCGCGGCGCTCGCGCGCCTCGGCGCGCAGACGCTGTCCACCGACGCCGTCGTCCACGAGCTCTACGCGACGGACGCCGTGCGCGACGCGGTGGTCGGCCGCTGGGGCGCGGAGGTGGCGCCGGGCGGCGTCGTCGACCGCGCGGCGGTCGCCCGCCACGCGTTCGCGGCCCCCGAGGAGCGCCGCTGGCTCGAGGGGCTGCTCTGGCCGCTCGTGGGCGCGCGCGTCGCGGCGTTCCGGGACGCGGCGGAGCGCCACCAGCCGCCGCCGCCGGCCGCCGTCGTGGAGACGCCGCTGCTCTTCGAGGCGGGCATGGAGCGGGCCTACGACGCGACGATCGCGATCGTCGCCGACGAGGCGCTGCGCGCCGAGCGCGCCGCGGCCCGCGGGCACGAGGCCGTCGACGAGCGCGCCGCCCGCCAGCTCAGCCAGGAGGAGAAGGCCGCGCGCGCGACGTACGTCGTGCGCAACGACGGGACCGAGGCGGAGCTGGAGTCCGCCCTGGCCGTCATCCTTGACCGACTGCGCCGATGACGCCGTCCGCCGCCAGCACCGCCCGGGCCTCGCGCCCCGCCCAGCGCCCAGAGCGCCGGCGGGTCGTGCGCCGACGGCGGCTGTGGTGGGGCGGCGGCCTGCTCGTGCTGCTCGGCGCGGCCCTCGCGGCGCTGGCGGCCGGGGGCGTCTTCCACCACGCGGTCAAGGAGATCACCCTGCCGCTGCGCCATGACGACATCATCCGCCAGCAGGCGCGCGACAAGGGCGTCGACCCGGCGCTGATCGCCGCGGTGATCTACGCGGAGTCGCGCTTCGTCCCCGGGCGCACCTCGGCCGCCGGCGCGCAGGGCCTGATGCAGATCACGCCCGACACCGCGCGCGACATCGCGCGGCGCTCGGGCGGGACGCAGTTCGTGCTCGAGGACCTCGACACCCCGCAGGTGAACATCGCCTACGGCTCGTACCTCCTGCGCGAGCACCTGGACCGCTACGACGGCGACGTCGCCGCCGCGCTCGCGGCGTACAACGCGGGGCCGGGCAACGCCGATCGCTGGGGCGGCTCGAGCCTGCGCGCGCAGGACATCCCGTTCCCCGAGACCCGGGCCTACGTCGCCAAGGTGCTCGAGGCCCAGCGGCAGTACCGCGAGCGGTACGCGGCCGAGCTGGGGTACTGAGCGCGGGAGCTCCGCGTCCCCGGGCGCGACTACCCTGGCCTGATGCCGGACTTCCGCCTCGACGCCGCCTTCACGCCGACGGCCGACCAGCCCCG
>JALOLQ010000218.1 GCA_025455895.1 Solirubrobacteraceae bacterium | reverse complement strand
CGCGAGCCGCTCGCCCCAGTGCACGAGCCCGAGGAACTCGCGCGTGTCGATCCGGTGCGGCGCGCCGACGTCGAACGCGTAGCCGTGCCCGCGGCGCACGACGAAGCGATCCGGGCTCGGCGGCTCCGGCTGCGGGGCCAGCGCGCGCCGCAGGTCGTGCACGAGCACCTTGAGCTGCTTGGCCGCGCCGGGCGGCGGCCCCTCGGGCCAGAGCAGCTCGAGCAGCAGCTCGTCGTCGACGCTGCGCCCGTAGTGGACCAGCAGGATCTCGAGCAGCTTCCACGCGCGGCGGCGGCCGACGTGTGCGCCGTCGATGGGCTGCCCGTCGCGGAAGACGGTCAGCGTCCCGAAGCAGCGCACGTCGAGCGCCCCGGCCACCGGCGCCGCAGCGGCCTCCGGGCCGGGCGCGGCGCCCTGCACGCTGGCCAGCGCGCGGGCGCTGGAGCGCAGCACGTCCTCCACGTCGCCGAGCGCGGCGTCCTCGCCGCCGAGCTGGAGCAGCGCCGGGCGCAGGCTGCGCTCGACGAGCTCGTCCAGCTCGCCGCGCAGGCGCAGGTCGCGCTCGGCCACCGCGCGGCGCTCGGCGGCGAGCCCGGCCTGGGCGTCGGCGACCTCGGCCGCCAGGCGCTCGGCCATCGCCCCCAGCACCGCGACCAGGCGCCCGGGCAGCACCGTGCGCGTCCCGTAGCCGAGCGACACCGCGCCGAGCACGCGCCCGTCCACCACGAGCGGCAGGCAGGCGACGCGCGCGAACGCCGCGGGCGCCACCCGGCAGGGGCGCGGCGGATCGTCGGGCCGGGCCGGCGCGACGAGCCCGCGCCCGTCGCGGATCACCGAGCAGGCGCAGCCCTCGCCGCTCCCGGCGACCGCCGCGCAGGCGCTCGCGTACGCGCCGGTCCACGCCCACGGGTGCAGGGCCTGGGTGGCGGGGTCACGCAGCAGCACGATCGCCCCCTCGGCGCCGGTCGCCTGCGCCATCAGCTCGAGCGCCCCGTGCAGCCGGCGCTCGAGGTTGCGCGTCGCGTCGAGCTCGGCGTCCGAGCGCAGGGCGGACACCGCGTCCTTCGCGCGCAGCGTCCCGAGCTCGATCAGCGTGGCGAGCTCCAGCGCGGCGCCGGCCGCGCGCTCGGCCTGCCCGACGACGGCGCGGTGGTGCCCGCGGGTCGCGAGGTGCAGCGTGCCGAGCACCTCGCCGCCCTCGCGGGCCACGGGCACGCACAGCGAGCAGCGAAAGCCGCGCCGGGTGACGCGCGTGCGCAGGAAGCGCGGGTCCTCGCCGATGTTCAGCGACAGCAGCGGCTCGCCGCGCTGCGCGACGATCCCCGGGTAGCCCTCGCCGAGCTCGAAGGCGGTGCGCTCCTGGAAGTCGCGCGCCGCGATCCCCCGGTGGGCGGCCAGCCACACGCGCCCCACCCCCGGCTCGCAGACGAACAGCTCGGCGGCGTCCGCGCCGCTCGCCGCGAGCAGCCGGTCGAGGACCGCCTCGATCTCCGCCGCCGGAGTTGGCGCGGGAACCGCCATGGAACCGATTCTCGCGGGAGACCGCGCATCGCCCATCCGTGGTTTCCCCGGTTGCGGCAGGTGGCGGGCCGCAGTGGGGTCCGGCGTCGTGGCCTCACACGCACCCGCCCATCACGAGCCCCGGCGGCGCGAGCTCGCGCTCGCCTCGCTGCCGGCGACGACCTCGCGCGCCGTCGGCTGGTGGCTGCTCGTCCTCTGCGCGATGGTCGTCGGGATGGTCCTGCTGGGCGGCTACACCCGGCTCACCCACTCGGGCCTCTCGATGGTCGAGTGGAAGCCCGCGACGGTGCTGCCCCCGGGCGACGAGGCCGCGTGGCAGGCGGCCTTCGACGACTACCGCCGCTACCCCGAGTACGCGCGGATCAACCGCGGGATGACGCTCGACGAGTTCAAGTCGATCTACTACCCCGAGTACCTGCACCGGCTGTGGGGGCGGGCGCTCGGCCTCGTACTGCTCGGTGGGTTCGTGTGGTTCGTCGTGCGCCGGCGGATCTCCCGCGCGATGCTGCCGAAGGTCCTCGGGGTCATGGCGCTCGCGGCGCTCCAGGGCGTGGTCGGCTGGCTGATGGTGGCCAGCGGGCTCGTCGAGCGCCCGGACGTGAGCCACTACCGGCTCGCGGCGCACCTGCTGGCGGCGTTCGCGATCTACGCGTGGATGCTGTGGCTCGCGCTCGCGATCCTGCGCCCGCCGCGGCCGGGCGGCACGGCGGCGGCGCGCGAGCGGCTGCGCCGGCCGGTGATCGCCGTGGCCGTGCTGACCGTGATCACCGCGACCTGGGGCGCGTTCACCGCGGGCCTCGACGCGGGCTTCATCTACAACCGCTTCCCGCTGATGGGCGACCGCCCGTGGCCGGACTCGCTCGGGCCGGGCTCGGCGCTGCTGGCCGCCGTCGAGGAGCCGGGCGTCGTGCAGTTCGTGCACCGGATGCTCGCCTGGACGACGGCCGCGCTCGCGGTGTGGCTCGTGCTGCGCATCCGCCGCTCGGACCTGCCCGCCGCCGCGCGGCGTACGGCGGCGCTCGTCCCGCTGGTGGTCGCCGTGCAGTTCGCGCTCGGGGTGAGCACGCTCGTGCTCACCGTGCCGGTCGCGCTCGGGATGGCCCACCAGCTCGGCGCGCTCGTGCTGCTCTCCGCCGCGCTGCTCGCGCTCAGCGACCTGCGCGACCGGGAGGGCGCCGCCGAGGCCGCGCACCGGCGCCCGCTGCGCGGCCCGGGCCGGGTGCGCGCCGCCCATCCGTAGGTTCCACGGATCCGCGCTTCGGGGTTTTCCCCGCACGTGCCGGACCGTTTTCCCACCTAGAGTGGGAAATCATGCTCAGCGCGAGCCGGCTCCTCAATGGCGTCATCGGTCCCCAGGACGCCCTGCGCTACGGACGGTCCACCGCCCGTTCCCCCGCGCACCTGCTGCACTTCAGCGCCGACAAGAAGCCGGTCGTCGTCTGGAACGTGACCCAGCGCTGCAACCTGCACTGCGGGCACTGCTACGCGGACTCGATGGACCGCGAGTACCCCGGCGAGCTGACGACGGCCGAGGGGCTCACGCTGCTCGACGACCTGGCGAGCTTCGGCGTGCCGACCGTGCTCTTCTCCGGCGGCGAGCCGCTGATGCGCCCGGACCTCTTCGAGCTGGCGGGCGCCGCGCGCGAGCACGGCATGCGCACGGTGCTCTCCACGAACGGCACGCGGATCGACGCCGCCACCGCCGAGCGGATCGCGCAGACCGGCTTCTCGTACGTCGGCGTGAGCATCGACGGCATCGGCGCGCGCCACGACAAGATGCGCGGCAGCCGCGGCGCGTTCGAGGGCGCGGTCGCCGGCATCCGGGCGGTCCAGGAGGCCGGGGTGCGCACCGGCGTGCGCTTCACCGTCCACGGCCTGAACCGCGACGAGCTGGAGGCGGTCTTCGACCTCGCCGAGGAGCTGGCCGTCGACCGCCTGTGCGTCTACCACCTCGCCTACGCCGGCCGCGGCGACAAGCTGCGCCGCCACGACCTCGAGCCCGCCGAGACGCGCGCCGTCGTCGACCGGGTCTTCGACCGCGTGCAGGAGCTCGGCTGGCGCGGCTCGGACCTCGAGGTGCTGACGGTGGACAACCCCGTGGACAACGTGCTCCTGCTGCTGCGCCTGCGCGAGCAGGACCCCGAGCGCGCCGACGAGGTCGAGCAGATGCTGCGCTGGAACGGCGGCAACCAGTCCGGCGTCGCGGTCGCGTGCATCGACCCCACCGGCGACGTGCACCCGGACCAGTTCTCCTGGCACGTGCGCGCCGGCAGCGTGCGCGAGCAGCGCTTCGCGGAGATCTGGAACGACGCGAACCCGGTCCTGGCGCCCTACCGCCGCCGGCCGCGCGAGCTGCACGGGCGCTGCGGCTCGTGCCGCTGGATGGAGCTGTGCAACGGCGGCCTGCGCGTGCGCGCCGAGAGCGCGACGGGCGATCCCGCCGCCTCGGACCCGGCCTGC
>JALOLQ010000217.1 GCA_025455895.1 Solirubrobacteraceae bacterium | reverse complement strand
CTCGAGGTGGATCACGCGCAGGTACTGCGCGCGCTTGGGCACCTCGAGGTCGAGCAGCGTCTCGACGGCCCCGCAGAAGGCCATCGCGTTGAAGTAGTAGGAGAGGTAGTCCATCCGCTCGACGACGGGGATGGCCTTCCAGTAGCTCTTCTGCTCGGCCGTCTTCTCGATGCCGGTGTGGACGTAGCCGATGATCGGCTTGACGTCACGCAGGATCTCGCCGTCGAGCGTCACCAGCAGGCGCAGCACGCCGTGCGTGGCGGGGTGGTGCGGGCCGATGTTCAGCGTCAGCAGCTCGTGGCCGTCCTGCACCACCGTCTGCTCGGAGAGCGTGATGCTCTCCTCGAGCGCGCGGTACCCCTGCCCGGTGGTGGTCACGCGAACCACCGCGGGGTCGTCGTCTCGTTGTGCGTGAACAGCACGGGCTCGCCGCCGATCGGGAAGTCGCGGCGCTGCGGGTGGCCCTCGTAGTCCTCGGGCATGAGGATCCGGCGCAGGTCCGGGTGGCCGTCGAAGACGACGCCGAACATGTCGTAGACCTCGCGCTCCTGGTGGTCGGCGGTCGGCCACGCCTCGGTCACCGAGGGGACGTGCGGATCGGCCACGGGGACGCGCAGCTTCAGCGCGACGCGGTCGAGGCCCTCCATGTCGAGCAGCTCGTAGTGGACGGCGAGCCGCGGCTCCTCCGGGTAGTGGTCCACGCCGTGGACGCTGGCCAGGAAGCGGAAGCCGCGCTCGCGCAGCACCTCGAGCGACTCGCGGATCGCCTCGGGCGCGACGTGGATCGCGCCCTTGCCGCGGAAGTGCTCGGTGCCGACCACGCTGCCCGGGACGCGCTCGCGCAGCTCGCGCGCGAGCAGCTCGAGGCCGGTCGCGTCAGGCACCGGGGGTCTCCGGGGCGCCCGCGGCGGGGACGACCTCTTCGGTCCCGACGCCGCCGTAGCGCCGGCGCCAGCCGAGGCTCGGGTCGTCCTGGACCATCGAGCGCAGCGTGATGATCCCGTGCATCAGCGCCTCCGGGCGCGGCGGGCAGCCCGGCACGTGCACGTCGACCGGCATGAACTTGTCCGCGGGCACGATCGCGTAGTTGTTGAAGACGCCCATCGAGGACGAGCACGCGCCCATGGCGATCGCGTACTTCGGCTCGAGCATCTGGTCGTAGATGCGCCGCACGACCGGCGCCATCTTGATCGAGACGCGGCCGGAGAGGATCAGCAGGTCGGCCTGGCGCGGCGAGGCGCGGAACGCCTCGAAGCCGAACCGCGCGATGTCCAGCCGCGCGCCGACGATCGACATCATCTCGATCGCGCAGCACGCGAGGCCGAAGGTGAGCGGGAACATCGAGTTGCCGCGCGCCCAGTCGAAGGCGTGCTCGAGCGTCGTCGTGATGACGCGCTCCTGGACGTACTGCTCGAGCTCGTCGCCCTCGAGGTCGCCGCGCAGCATGTCCCGCGCGCGAAGCTGGCGCGCCCGGAACTCCTCGGGGGACCCGACCGGCTGGCGGACTACTTCCATGTGAGCGCTCCACGACGCCAGACGTAGACGAAGGCCACGAGCAGCAGGCTGATGAAGATCGACGTCTCGATCAGCGCGAAGACGCCGAACTCGCGCAGCACGACGGCGATCGGATAGAGGAACAGGACCTCGATGTCGAACAGCAGGAAGAGCATCGCGATCAGGTAGAAGCTGATCCCGAACCGGAACCCCTGCTTGATCTCCGAGGGCATGCCGCTCTCGTACGGATCGAGCTTGTGCTCGATCGCCCGCTTGGGCCCGAGCGCGTAGTTGAGGTACGAGAACAGCGCGCCGATCCCGGCGCCGAGCAGCACGAAGACGATCGCCGGGGCGTACGTGCGCAGCACAAAGAGGTTTGTATCACCTACCAACGCTCCGCAAACGCCCGGTCGGAGCTTGTGACAAAGGGCTCGAAATGGCGCAGACAGCGGACATCACGGCGATCGTCGTCGCCGCCATCAACCTCCTCGCGGCGGCCGTCGGCCTGTGGGGCGTGTGGCGCTGGGCCACGCCGCGGGCGTTCTGGTGGCTCGCGCGCACCGGCCAGCTCGCGACGACGGTGCTCGCCGCGGTCGCCCTCGTCGCGCTCGTCTCGGGCTTCGAGCCCGAGCAGGGCCTGTTCTGGCTCTACCTGCTGCTGCCGATCGCGACCTCGATCATCGCCGAGCAGCTGCGGATCGCCTCGGCGCAGCTGATCCTCGACCAGCACGAGCTCGAGGACGCGCAGGCCGTCGGCCGGCTGCCCGAGGCCGAGCAGCAGGACATCGTGCTGGAGATCGTGCGCCGCGAGACGCTCGTGCTCGCGCTCGCCGCCGCGGTGATCGCGTTCCTGGCGCTGCGGGTGCTGCCGACGACGTAGCGCGCGGGCGCTCGTCGGCGTGGCGGATCTTCCCCGATCGTCAGGGACGATCCGGCGCGCCTCACCGTCGGGCGCCGGGCGAGGTGACGTCGTGGCGGATCCTGCCGGGCAGTCGGGGAGAACCCGTCGCGCGGACGGTTGCGGGCGGGCGGGCGCGCTCAGGCGCCGAAGTGCAGGCCGGTGAACTCGCCGCGGAAGTAGAGCAGCGGGCGGCCCTCGGGGTCGGCGTCGAGCGCGGTCACCGCCCCGATGGCGATCACGTGGTCGCCGCCGGGGAGCAGCTCGCGCACGTCGCAGGTGAGCCACGCCAGCGCGCCGTCGATCACCGGCACGCCGTCCTCGGGGTGATGGAGCGCGGCCGCGAACTTCTCGGGCATCGGGCGCTTGGAGGCGAAGACGCGGGCGACGTCGTCCTGGCCCTCGCGCAGCAGGCTGACGGCGAAGCGCCCCGCCGCCTCGAGTGCGGGCAGCGTGCGCGAGCCGCGGTCCAGGCAGGCGAGCAGCAGGAGCGGCTCGAGCGAGACCGAGGTGATCGCCGTCGTGGTGAGGCCCGCCGGGCCGTCGGGGCCCTCGGCGGTGACCACGGCGACGCCGCAGGCGAGCCGGCCCATCACCTCGCGGAAGCGCTGCTGGTCCGGCGGCATCCCCGGGCACGCTATCGGCGCGGCGGAAGGAGGTGCGCGCGCCACGGCGAAAACCGTCGCGGCAAGCCCGGCGCCGGCGCTCTGACGGTCGCATCCTGCTGACAGCGCGATCGTTTCATGACACGGCGGCAACCGGCCGGCGCCGGGCTCTCCTTCCCCGAACCGCTGCACCGCGCCGTCCGCGACACGGCGCGACCGCCGCCGTCGGCGTCTCGTATGATCCGCGCCGTCATGAGTGTGCGTCGCCTCGCCCTGCCCGTGTTCCTGGCCCTCACCGTCGCCGGCTCGGCCCTCGGGCTCACCGCCTGCGGATCGGAGACGGTGGACGTCCCGGGCGCGAGCGCGAACGTGCAGCGCGGCGCCACGCTGTTCAACGAGCGCTGCTCCGGCTGCCACTCGATGAGCGTCGCCGGCGCCCAGGGCTCCGCGACGAAGGTCTCCGACCGCGAGCGCGTCGACGGGCCGAACTTCGACGTGCGCAAGGTCTGTTACGAGAACAGCCTCTACGCGCTCCAGAACGGCGGCTACTCGGGCGCGATCATGCCCGCGAACATCGTCGTCGGGCAGGACGCGCGCGACGTCTCGGCGTTCCTGGCGGAGTGGTCCGGCAAGGACGCCGACGAGGTCGCCTCGCCGACCGGTCCCGCGGTGTCGTGCCCGCCCGTTCCGGCGGGCGCGGGCGGCTAGCCCGCCCCACACCGTGCTCGACCTGCGGCGGCTGCGCAGCGATCCGGAGGCCGCCCGGGCGGCTCTCGCGCGCCGCGGTGACGACGCCGGCCTGGACGGCGTGCTGCGCCTCGACGAGCGCCGCCGCGCCCTGCTGCCCGAGATCGAGGGTCTGCGCGCCGAGCAGAACGAGGCCAGCCAGGCGATCGGCCGCGCCAAGCAGGAGGGCGGGGACGCGAGCGCCGAACTGGCGGCGATGAAGGACGTCGCCGCGCGCGCCAAGGCGCTCGGCGAGGAGCTCGCCGGCGTC
>JALOLQ010000015.1 GCA_025455895.1 Solirubrobacteraceae bacterium | reverse complement strand
CGATCCGGCCGGTGCCGTCCGGGGAGTCGTCGTCGACGACGAGGATGCGGAATCCCTCGGGCGCCGCCTGGCGCAGCACGGTGCTCGCGGCGTCGACCATCCGCTCGAGGTTCTCGGCTTCGTTGAACGTGGGCAGGACGAGCCAGGGCGGGCCGGGCATGGCGGGCGCGTACGCTAGCGCCAGCCCGATGGCGGACCCGACGAACAGCGAGCTGGCCGGCGCGCTCGACGAGCTCGGCGATCTCTACGAGCTGGACGGGGCGATCGTGCACCGCGTCGTCGCCTACCGCACCGCCGCGAAGGCGATCCGCGAGTCGCCCGTCGCGGTCGCGGGGCTCGTCCGCGAGGGCCGCGTGACCGAGCTGCCGGGGGTCGGGAAGACGCTCGAGGAGAAGCTCACCGCGCTGCTCGAGACCGGCACGATCCCGGCGGCCGAGAAGCTGCGCGCGACGTTCCCGGCGGGGGTCGTCGCGATGACGAAGCTCGACGGCGTCGGCCCGAAGAAGGCGCGGCGCCTGCACGAGGAGCTCGGCGTGGACTCGCTCGAGGCGCTGCGCGCGGCGGCCGAGGCGGGGCGCGTGCGCGAGCTGAAGGGCTTCGGGCCGAAGGCCGAGGCGGCGATCCTCGCCGCGCTCGACGCGCATGCGCAGCGCGGCGACGCGGCGCCCCGGCTGCTGCTCCCGAAGGCGCTCGACGTGGCCGAGCGGATCCTCGCCGGCCTGCGGGCGAGCCCGGCCGTCGAGCGCGCGGAGGTCGCGGGCTCGGCCCGTCGCGGCGCCGACGACGTGAAGGACCTCGACATCGTCGTGGCCTCCGAGGACCCCGCCGCGGTCGCCGAGGCGTTCGCGGCCCTCGACGCGGTCGGCGCCGTCCAGCGCGGCGGGGCCGGCGGCGCCCGCGGCGTCGCCCCGAACGGGCTCGCCGTGGACCTGCGCGTCGTGCCGCCGGCGACGTTCGGCAACCTGCTCCAGCACTTCACCGGCTCCAAGGAGCACAACGTGCGCCTGCGCGAGCAGGCGGTGCGCCGCGGCCTGCACGTCTCCGAGCACGGGATCCTCGACGACGCGAGCGGCGAGACGACCCGCTGCGCCACCGAGGAGGAGGTCTACGCGCGCCTCGGCCTGCCGTATCCCGAGCCCGAGCTGCGCCTGGACCGCGGCGAGCTGGACCCCGGCTGGGAGGCGCCGGAGCTCGTGACGCTCGCCGACCTGCGCGGCGACCTGCACTGCCACACCGTCGCCAGCGACGGCCTGGCCACGATCGAGCAGATGGCGCTCGCCGCGCGCGAGCGCGGTCACGCCTACCTGGCGATCACCGATCACTCGGCCACGCACGGCTTCGGGAACGACGTCTCCCCGGACGCGCTGCGCCGCCAGATCGAGCTCGTGCGCGAGGTGGACGCGCGCCTGGAGGGGATCCGCGTGCTCGCCGGCACGGAGGTGAACGTCCTGCCCGACGGGTCCCCCGACTACGCCGACGACCTGCTCGAGCAGCTCGACTGGGTCGTGGCGAGCGTCCACACCGCGTTCCGGATGTCGGCCGAGCGGATGACCGAGCGGATCGTGCGCGCCGTCGAGCACCCGCTCGTGGACGCGCTCGGCCACCCGACCGGGCGCCTGATCGGCAGGCGCCCCGGCTACGGCGTGGATCTGGCCGCGGTGATCGACGCCGCGGCGCGGACCGGCACGTTCCTCGAGATCAACGGCCAGCCCGACCGCCGCGACCTCGACGACGTCCACGCCCGCGCGGCCGCCGACGCCGGCGTCGGCCTCGTGCTCGACTCGGACGCGCACCGGCCCGAGACGCTGGCCAACCAGCGCTGGGCGGTGCTCACCGCGCGCCGCGCCGCGCTCACGGCCGGCGAGGTCGCCAACACGCTGGCGTGGGACGCGCTCGAGGCCCGGCGCCCGCGCCACCGCACGGGCTGAGCCCGCGGCTCAGCGCACGACGCGCGTGCGCACGACGGCGCCCGGCCGCCCGGCCCGGTAGGCCGCGCTCGCGTCGAACTGGAGCCGGTAGGCGCCCTTGGCGATCCGCCCGCGCAGCGGGATCTGGGGGATCCGCGCGACGACCTCGCCGCACGCGCGCTCGGCGGTGCCCAGGCGCACGGTCCGCAGTGCGCGCCCGCCGCGGACGACGTGCAGGTACACCGGCCCGCTCGTGTCGAAGCCGGTCGCGAGGTACGTCACGCGCGTCGTCGGCTTCGCCCGCGTGGGCGACATCTCGACGACCGGGACGCTCACGCGCACCGTCGTCTCGGCGAGGATCGCCAGCGAGTCCTGCACGCGCACCGTGACGGGCTGCGGCGGCGCGCCGCGGGGCACGCGGAACGTCGCCGTCCCGGCGCCCGCGCCGTCGACCCGCACCTCCGCGGCGACGTCGTCGTTGACGCGCAGGTCGAACGGGTCCGGGCCCGCGGTGAAGCCGCTGAACGTCGCGGTCGCCGTCGCGCCGGGGCGGTAGCAGGCGCGGTCGGTGGTGATCGTCGCGGCGGCCGCGGCCTGCGGCGCCGCGCCGAGCGCGAGGAGCACGAGGACGAGCAGGCGGCGCGGCATGGCCGGCCGAATCTACCCGAGCAGGCGCGGCAGCAGGTCCAGGGCCACCACGCGGTCGACCGCCGCCCGCGTCAGCGGCGCCAGCAGCGGGATCGCGCGCTCCTGGTAGCGCGGGGCGGGATCGTCGAGCGCCGCGCGCAGCGCCGGGCCGAGCTCGTCGGTCACGAGCCGCGCGTCGAGCTCCCGCGCCATCGGCAGCGCGAGGTACGGGCCCGGTGCCGGCGTCGTGACCAGGACGCACCCGTCGGCGAGCGCCTCGAGCTGCGCGATGCCGTGGTCCTCGCGCCGCGGCGCGCAGACGAAGACCCGCGCGCGCCGCAGCAGCGCGCGGTAGGCGTCGCGTCCGAGCCGTCCCGCGACCTCGACGCCCGCGGGCGGCGCGGGCAGGCGCTCGGGGTCGAGCCCGGCGACGACGAGCGTCTCGCCCTCGCGGCGCACGGCGGCCCAGGCGCGCAGCACCCGGTCGAGCCCCTTCTTCTCCGGGTCGGCGGCGTAGGTGACGGCGGCGAGGTCGCGCAGCGCCCACGGCTCGCCCAGGCCGCTCGGCTCCACCGGCACCGGCACGGCGAGGACGCCCGGGAGGTCGTCCGGCGCGCCGTCGAGCGCGGCGGCCGACCAGGGCACGAGCAGCGACGCCTCCGCCAGCCTGCGCGCCTCGCGGGGGCGCTGCCAGAGCCCGTGGCGCCCCGGGCGGGTCGCCGCGGCGAGCGCGTCGAAGCGGATCGCTCCGGGCTGCGGCCACAGCAGGGCGGCGGTGGTCGTGGAGTAGAGCACCGCGCGGGGATCGTGCGCGCGGAGCCCGCGCAGGGCGGCGGCGCGGGCCGCGCGCGCCCAGAGGAGGTCGGTCAGCGCGAGCGTGCGCACCCGCGGCTGCGGCGCGGCCGTGGCCACCGCGCCGCGTGCCCCGGCGCGCCCGAGCGACGCGGCCAGCTCGGCGTCGGCGGCGCGCAGCCCGGCGGTGGAGCCGAGCGAGACGAGCAGGACGTCTGCGCGGACCATCCCCCTCCGCGCAGCGCTTCTCGTGGCGTCGACCATCTCCTACGCGCCGTGCGCCGTCGGCGGCAGGTCCCGCCGCAGCCCGGGCGTGCGCACGAGCCGCACCGGGCCGAGCGCCGCGGTGCTCGACACGTAGAAGGTGACCCCGTCGCGCTCCTCCACCGCGGTGACGGCCGCGTCCTGATGGCGCCACGAGAGCGCCCAGATCACGCCGAAGCCGGCGGCGATCGCGGCGATCTGCGGCCACAGGAGCGACAGGGCGGACGAGGCGACCGTGGCCAGCAGCAGCGGCCACAGCCGGCCGAGCAGGATCATCCCGGGCTGGAGCTGCGGCAGCGAGGTCGCCATCCGGGCCTCGCGCAGGGCGCGGGCGACCGGGGGCGTCGGCTCCATCCGGCGCCCGAGCCGCGCGCCGACGAGCGCCGCGACGAGCCACCAGCCCGCGGCGACGAGCACGAGCAGGTCGTCGGCGCGCAGGTTCGCCTCGATCACCGTGACCACCGCGAGCAGCGTCGCCGCCCCCGCGCTCAGCAGCACCGTGCTCTTCAGCAGATCGACGAACCGCACGGCGTCAGCGGGCCAGGGCCTCCAGCAGGGCGCGCACGCCGTCGGTCCCGTCCACGAGCGCGTCGGCGGCGTCGAGGATCTCGGGCGGCGTCTCGTCCGAGCGCACGCCGATGCAGACGGCGTGGCGCAGCCGGCCCTCGGCGACGAGCGCCCGCAGCCCGGCGAAGGCGTCGGCGTCGGTGCGGTCGTCGCCGGCGTAGAGCGCCGTGTCCAGGTCGCCCGGCCCGGAGGCGAGCAGGCGGCGGACGGCGGCGTCCTTGCCGATCGGCACCGGCGGGCGCAGCTCGAGCACCTTGCGGCCCTCGTGCACGTGCAGGCCGGCGTCGCGCGCGGCGTGCGCGACGTTGCGCGCGGCCGCCTCGGCGGCGAGCTCGTCGTCCACCCCCCGCCAGTGGAGCGCCACGATCGGCCCCTTGTCCTCGACGCGCACGCCGTACTCGCGCAGCGGCTCGGCGGCGGCGCCGGCGACCTCGTGCACCCGTGAGGTCCAGCGCTCGGCGTCCGGGTCCAGGCGCGGCTCGGCGGAGCCGCGCAGGAGGATCTCCGCGCCGTGGTTGCCGGCGTAGGGGATCGAGCCGATCCCGACCATCCGCCGCGCCATCGCCGCGCGGCGGCCCGAGACGCAGCCGACGAGGCCGAAGCGGCCGGTCAGCGCGTTCACGGCGCGCCGCAGGCCCTCGGGCACCGTGGCCGCCTCGGGGTCGCGCACGATCGGCGCGAGCGTGCCGTCCACGTCGAGCAGCACCGCGGCGCGGCCGGGCTCCCCGAGCAGCGGCGCGAGGAGCTCGTCCAGGGTCGGGGCCGCGGGCATCGCGCCTAGTATGGCGCCATGCCGCGGCGCCGACTCCTCGAGCTGGGGGCGATCGGCCTGCTCGCGGGGCTCTTCAGCGGCCTCTTCGGCGTCGGCGGCGGCGTCGTGGTGGTGCCGCTGCTGATCCTCTGGCTCGCCTACGGCGAGCGCGAGGCGACCGGGACCTCGCTCGTCGCGATCGTCATCACGGCGCTCGCGGCCGTGATCGCCCAGGCGGCCTACGGCAACGTCCACGTGCGCGAGGGCATCCTCGTCGGCGTGCCCGCCGTCGGCGGCGTCCTGCTCGGCACGTGGCTGCAGCAGCGGGTCCCCGGGGCGGTCGTGCGGCTCCTGTTCGCGATCTTCCTCGCGGCGACGGCGGCGCTGCTGGCGGTGCGCGGATGATCGCCGCGGCGATCGCGATCGGCGTCGCCGCGGGGGTGCTCTCCGGCCTGCTCGGCATCGGCGGCGGCGCGCTGTTCGTCCCCGCGCTCGTGCTGCTGCTCGGGCTCGGCCAGGTCGAGGCCCAGGCGACCTCGCTGCTGGCGATCGTCCCGGTCGCGCTCGTCGGCGCGTGGCGCCAGGGGCACTACGGGAACCTGCGGCTCGGCGAGGGCCTCGTGATCGGCGTGCTGGCGGTGCCCGGGGCGCTGCTCGGCGTCGTCGTCGTGAACGCCGTGCCGGAGCGGGCGATCGAGCTCGCCTTCGCGCTGCTGCTGCTGTGGATCGCCTGGACGCTCGGCAGCGGGGCGTGGCGGGAGCTGCGCGGCGATGCCGCGCCGGACGTCAGGCCTTGAGCCGCTTGCGCAGCGCGGCGACCGTCCGCCGGGCGACCGGGATCTCCGTGCCGTCGCGCAGCGAGAGCACCGCCGTGCCGTTGGCCAGCGAGCGCAGCTCGAGCGCGTGCCCGAGGTTCACGAGGTGGGCGCGGTGCACGCGCGTGAAGCCGGCCGGGCCCCAGTCCTCCTCGAGGTGGGCGAGCGAGGCGCGCAGCGTGTAGTCGCCGTCGGCGGCGTGGATCTGCGCGTAGTCGCCGTCGGCGTCGACGTGCTGGATCGACTCGAGCCGCACGAGCCGCTTGCCGGCGCCGTGCGGGTTGTCGAGCGCGACGACCTCCGGGGCCGTCTTCGCCGCCGGAGCCGGGGCGCCGCCGCGGCGGGCGCGGGCGGCCTGGGCGCGTTCGAGCGCGGCGTCGAGGCGCTCGCGGGTGACCGGCTTGACGAGGAAGTCGAGCGCCTGGACCTCGAACGCCTCGACGGCGGACTCGGCGTGCCCGGTGAGGAAGACGACCTCCGGCGGGTCGTCGAAGCGCCGCAGCAGCCGCGCCAGCTCGATGCCCTCGATCCCCGGCATGCGCACGTCGAGGAACAGCAGGTCGTAGGAGCCCTCGCCGAGCTTCACGAGCGCCTCGTGGCCGCCGGCGGCGGTCTCCACGCGGCCCACGCGCGGCGAGCCCTCGAGCACGCGGCGCACGTCGGCGAGCGCGCGCGGCTCGTCGTCGACGGCCAGGACGGTGAGCGCGGTCATGCGGGGGCTCCTTCGGGGAGGGCGATCTTGTGGTGCTCGGCGGACCCGTCCGCGTCCAGCAGCTCCAGCGCGAGCCCGCCGGGGGCGGGGCGCAGCGTCACCCGGAAGCTCCCGGGCCGCTCGCGCAGGCGCGCGCCGAGCGCCTCGGCCAGCGGGACCTGGATCGCACCCGGCGCGACGCGGCCGCTGAGCTCGTGCGCCTCGGGCAGCCGGACCTCGAGACGCTCGGGGAAGCGCGCCTGCTGGAGGCGCAGGTAGGTCGCCGTGTGGCCGAGCTCCTGGGCGGCCGAGACGTCCGCGGGGTCCTCGCGCAGGCGGTAGGAGAGGAACTGCCCGAGCTCGGCGAGGACGTCGCGCGCGAGGTCCGGGTCCTCCTCGATGTAGCTCGCGGCCGCGGCCAGCACGTTGTTGACGAAGTGCGCCGAGACCGGCGGGGGAGCCGGGCGGGGCGGCACGGGCGGTTGTCCGGGATCCTCGGGCATTCCCTGCTTCGACGGCGAACGCTAGCGGCCGGCCCGGCGCGCTCGGCCGCGCGTCGCCGTTCGGCGCGCCCCAGCCGCCGTCCGGCGCGCTGGATGGCCGGATGCAGGGGGCTACGTCTTGTGAGCGAACCTGCCGATACGTAGTCTCGGACGCCGTGGCGTCCGGGAATCACGATCACGTGCAGCCCCTCGGCCACATCCCCGACGACGCCCTCGAGCAGCGCCTGTTCGAGCTCGCCACCGACGCCCTGGTGGTGTGCACCGTCGACGGCGAGATCCGCCGCGCGAACGCCGCCGCCGTGCGCCTGGCGACCGGCGCCGCCGCTCCCGCGCTCGGGGGCTCGCTGTGGGAGCTCGTGCACCCGGGCGACGTCGAGCACGTGCGCGAGCTGTTCGCCGCGCGCCCGGACGCCGGCGGCCGCGCGCGCTACGAGGAGTTCCGCTGCCGGATCCTGCGCGCGGGCGGTGAGGCGCGCTGGGTCGAGGTCCGCGCCGTCGTCGACCCCGGCGCCGGCCTCTGCCACCTCGTCGCCCGCGACATCTCCGAGCGTGACGAGGCCGACGCCGAGCGTCTGAGCCAGGCCTTCCGCGACGCCCCGATCGGCATGGCGCTGATCGACCCGGACGGCAGCTTCCGCCGCGTGAACCAGGCGCTGGTCGAGATGCTCGGGCGCAGCGAGGACGAGCTGCTGGCGACCAACGCGCTCGACGTCGCCGCCGACCGCGAGGCCGCCGCGCGCTGGGAGGCGAGCCGCGAGTCCCGCGAGCTGCTCCCGTCCTTCCAGCTCGAGGCGCGGCTGCTCTCGGACGCGGGCGAGGACGTGATCGCGCTGGTCAGCGGCACGCTCGTGCGCGACCCGGCCGGCCATCCCCTCTACTACGTCTGCCAGTTCCAGGACGTCACCGCGCGGATCGCGGCGCAGGAGGCGCTCGCCGCCAACGAGGCGAAGCTCGCCGAGGCCCAGCAGGTCGCCCGCCTGGGCAGCTGGGAGTGGCTCGTCGCCGAGGACCGCGTGAGCTGGTCGGACGAGCTCTACCGGATCTACGGGCTGCGCCCGGAGGCGGCCAGCCGCACCTGGGCCGACCACCTCGACCGCATCCACCCGGACGACCGCGCCCGCGTCGGCCGCGCCGTCGAGCAGGCCGTCGCCGAGGGGCGCGCCTGGAACATCGACCACCGCATCGTGCGTCCCGACGGCGACGTGCGGATGGTGCACGTGCGCGGCGAGGTGTCGGCCGGCGAGGGCGGGACCGCCGCGGTCGTGCACGGCACCTGCCAGGACGTGACCGAGGCGCGCCGCGTCGAGGACGCGCTGCGGGCCGCCGAGCAGCTCTTCCGCCGCGCCTTCGACGACGCCCCGATCGGCATGGCGCTCATCGACCTCGAGGGCCGCTGGCTGCGCCTGAACCGCGCGATCGCGCAGATGGCCGGGCGCACCGAGGCGGAGCTGCGCACGCTGACGCTGCGCGAGCTCAGCCACCCCGACGACGCCGACCTCGACCGGCCGCTGAT
Organism: Solirubrobacteraceae bacterium; assembly: GCA_025455895.1. GTDB lineage: Bacteria > Actinomycetota > Thermoleophilia > Solirubrobacterales > Solirubrobacteraceae > F1-60-MAGs163. The sequence continues at coordinate 5,193 of JALOLQ010000015.1, read as the reverse complement.
CCGCGAGCTGCTCGCGGGCCGCCGGCGCAGCTACGCGATCGAGAAGCGGCTGCTGCACGCGGACGGGCGCGTGCTGCACATGCTCGCGCACGTCTCGCTGATGCACGGCGACGGCGAGCGCCCGCTCTACTTCCTCGTCCAGCTCGTCGACCTCTCCGAGCGCCGCCGCGCCGAGGCCGAGCGCCGCGCCGGTGAGCAGCGCCTCCAGGCGATCATCGACAACGCGCCCGCGCTGATCTTCGTCAAGGACACCCAGCAGCGGCTCGTGCTCGTGAACCGCCGCTGGCAGGAGACGACCGGGGTGAGCGCCGACGACGCGCTCGGGCGCACCGCCGCCGAGGCGGCGCCGACCGAGTTCTCCGGCGGGCAGGACGACGACCTCGACCGCGAGGTCGTGGCCACCGGGGAGCTGCGCCAGATCGAGGTCAGCGTGCCCGACCTCTTCGGCGAGGGCGAGCGCCAGTACCTGCTCGTGAAGTTCCCGCTGCTCGACACCGACGGCGCGATCTCCGCCGTCTGCTCGATCGCCACCGATCTCACCGACCGCCGGCGCGCCGAGCAGCAGCGCCGCGAGCTCGAGCTGCGCCTCGCCCAGGCCCAGCGGCTGGAGAGCGTCGGCCAGCTCGCCGGCGGCGTCGCCCACGACTTCAACAACCTGCTGTCGGTGATCCTCTCGTGCGTCACCTTCGCCCAGGACGAGCTCGAGCCCGAGTCGCCGGTGCGCGAGGACGTCGCCGAGATCGGCCGCGCCGCCGAGCGCGCCGCCGCGCTCACCCGGCAGCTGCTCATGTTCAGCCGCCGCGAGGTCGTCCGGCCCGAGGTGCTCGAGGTCGCCCCGCTGCTGCGCGATCTCGAGTCGCTGCTCTCGCGCTCGCTCGGCGAGCGGGTGAGCCTGCGGATCACGTGCGAGGAGCCGCTGCCGCCGGTGCTCGTGGACCCGTCCCGGCTCGAGCAGGTGCTCGTGAACCTCGCCGTCAACGCGCGCGACGCGATGCCCGACGGCGGCGTGCTCGAGATCGGGGTGCGCGCCGCGGGGATGGGGATCGAGGTGACCGTCGAGGACGAGGGCACCGGCATGCCCGCCGACGTCGCGGGCCGCGCGTTCGAGCCGTTCTTCACGACGAAGGCGCCGGGCGAGGGCACGGGCCTCGGCCTCGCCACCGTGCACGGCATCGTGACCGACTCCGGCGGCGAGATCGCGATCGACTCGCGCCCCGGCGCGGGCACCATCGTGCGCTTCACGCTGCCCGCCGCCGAGAGCGAGCCGGCGCCCGCCGAGCCGGAGGCGGCCCCGCCGAGCGCCGCGGGCGGCGCGCGCGTGCTCGTCGTCGAGGACCAGGACCCGGTGCGGCGCCAGGCGGTGCGGATGCTCGCCAAGCACGGCTACGACGTGCGCGAGGCGGCCGGCGGCGAGGAGGCGCTCGCCGCCTGGGAGCCGGTGGACCTGCTCGTCACCGACGTCGTCATGCCGGGGATGACCGGGCACGACCTCGCGCGGCGCGCCGAGGAGCTCCAGCCCGGGCTGCGGGTCGTGTTCATGTCCGGGCACACCGAGGACGTCGTCGTGCTCGACGGCGCGCGCGAGGGGGAGATCGCCTTCGTGCAGAAGCCGTTCACGCGCGAGAGCCTGCTCGGCACCGTCTCGCGCGCGCTCGAGGAGCCCGCGGCCGCGCGCGACGCGGCGGCCTGATCAGCGGCCTTCGGGCGCCGGGGCGTCGTGCCCCAGCCCGTGCTCGATCGCGCCCTTGACCGAGGCGTCGAGCCCGTTCAGGCGGTACAGCGCGAGCGCCTCCGGGAGGGCGAAGCGCCGCTGCGGCAGCGCGTCGGCGCCGTGGTGGGCCAGCACGCAGTGCTCGAGCGCGAGCAGCCGGGCGCCGTCCAGGCCGGTCTCCCCGGCGAGGCCGTGGAGCATCCGCAGGCCGAGCTCGACGTGGCCCAGCAGGCGCCCCTCGTCGCTGAGCCCGATCTCCGCGCCGAGCGTCAGCTCGCGGGTGCGGCCGAGGTCGTGGACGATCGCCGCGGTGAGCAGCAGGTCCTGGTCGAGCCGCTGGTGCAGCTGGCAGGTCTCGGCGGCGAGCGTCGCCACCCCGACGGTGTGCTCGAGCAGCCCGCCGAGGTAGGCGTGATGCGCGGCGCGCGTGGCGGGCGAGCGCCGCAGCGCGGCCCGCAGCTCGTCGTCGCGCAGGATCCGCGCGAGCAGCGCGGCGTAGCCGGGCTGGCGCACCTCGCCGGCGAGGTGCTCGAGGAAGCCGTCGAGCTCGTCGAGGTCGCGGTAGGCGGTGGGCAGGAACGCGGCCGGGTCGGCGGCGCCGGGCGGCGCGGTGGCGATCGCGGTGAGCTCGGCCTGGAGCTCGCCGCGAAAGCGCGTGACGCGCCCCGCCGCCCGGACGAGGTCGCCGCGCTCGAAGCGCGCGCCGTGCAGGTCGGCGTCGCGGAAGAGGCGCGCGGGGAGCGCGCCGGTGCGGTCACGCAGCTCGAGCGCCAGGTACGGGCTCCCGGTGCGCGCGACGAGCCGGTCCTTGCGCGTGCAGGCGTAGATCCCGTCGAGCGGGTCGCCGTCGCGCAGCGCCGCGATCGTGCCCGGCGCGGCGGCGTCGGGCACGGGCTGCAGACGCCGGGACGGGTCGGCGGGGCTCACGAGCCCATGATGTACCGTGACCCGGATGCCGCCCCTGATCTGGGAGAGCCGCCCGGACGGCCTTCGCGCCCCCGCGATCGTGTGCGCGTTCGAGGGCTGGAACGACGCCGGCGAGGCCGCCTCGGCGGCGCTCACGTTCCTCGGTTCCGCCTTCTCCGCGACGCGCTTCGCGCGGCTCGACCCGGAGGACTTCTTCGACTTCCAGGCCACCCGCCCGACGGTCCGCCTCGTCGAGGGACGCACGCGCGCGGTCGAGTGGCCCGAGGTCGAGATCTGGGCGGCGCGCGCCCCGCACGCGCCGCGCGACCTCGTGCTGGTCAGCGGCCCCGAGCCCTCGATGCGCTGGCGCTCGTTCTGCGCGGCGATCATCGAGCTCTCCGAGGCGCTCGGCGCGCAGCTCGCGGTGACGCTCGGCGCGCTGCTCGCCGACGTCCCGCACACGCGCCCGGTGCCGCTCGTCGGCCTGGCCAGCGACGAGGCGCTCGTCGAGCGCCACGCGCTCCAGACGACCTCCTACGAGGGCCCGACCGGGATCACCGGCGTGCTCTACACCGCCTTCCAGGATGCGGGCATCCCGTCGGTCTCGCTGTGGGCGAGCGTGCCCCACTACGTCGCCGCCGCGCCGAACCCGAAGGCCTCGCTCGCGCTCGTGCGCAAGCTCGAGGGGCTCGTCGGGGTGAACGTCGACGCCGGCGACCTCGAGACGGCCGCCGCCGACTACGAGCGCCGGGTCACCGCCGCCGTCGCGGGCGACGACGACGTGCGCCAGTTCGTCGAGCGCCTCGAGCAGGCCGCCGACGCCGAGGCGCCGGAGCCCACGAGCGAGGACGTGCCCTCCGGCGACGTCATCGCGCGCGAGTTCCAGCGCTTCCTCCAGCAGCGCCCGCCGGAGTAGGCGCTCAGCCCGGCTCCAGCGCGCCCCAGATCCCCGGGCCGCGGTGGTGCTCGTAGATCAGCGAGGTCTCGGCGTGGGCGACGGCCGGGTCGGTCGCCAGGTGCTCGACGACGAACTCGCGCAGGTCCTGCGCGCCGGCGGTGGCGATCCAGACGAGGTAGTCGGTCGGGCCGGCGAGGTGGAACACCTGGAGCACTCCGGGCAGCGCGCGCACGTGCGCGGTGAACTCCTCGATCTGCGCGCGGTCGTGCACGGCGAGGCGGATCGCCACGAGCGCCTGGAGCGGGCGGCCGAGCGCCTCGAGGTCGACCTCGGCGTGGAAGCCGCGCAGCACGCCGCGCTCGCGCAGCGCGCGCACGCGCTGCAGGCAGGTCGAGGGCGCGACGCCCACGCGCTCGGCGAGGCGGTTGTTCGGCAGGCGCGCGTCGGCGCTCAGCGCCTCGACGATCGCCTGGTCGACGGCGTCCAGCGGGGGCTGCGGAAGATTCGGCACGAAGGGACCTCGGCGCTCTCGAGCGAAAGATCTGGACGCCGGAGCGCCCTGCTGCCGAACATCCTACGGCAGCCTGGACAATCTGCCGAACGCTGATTCACTTTCACCGGTATGGAGCCGCTCACCGCCACCCAGGCCGACATCAAGGACTCGATCCTCGACGCCGTCGGCCACACCCCGCTCGTGCGCCTCTCCCGCCTGGGCGCCGGGCTCACGCCGCAGCTCGTCGCCAAGGTCGAGTACCTGAACCCGGGCGGCTCGATCAAGGACCGCCCGGCGATCGCGATGATCGAGGCGGCCGAGCGCGAGGGGAAGCTGAAGCCCGGGGGGACGATCGTCGAGCCGACCTCGGGCAACACCGGCACCGGGCTGGCGATCGCCGCGCGGCTCAAGGGCTACCGCGTGATCGCGGTGATGCCGGACAAGATGAGCAAGGAGAAGATCGACCTGCTGCGCGCCTACGGCGCCGAGGTCGTGATCGCGCCGACGGCCGTCGCCCCGGACTCGCCCGAGTCCTACTACCGCGTCGCCGACCGCCTCACCGAGGAGATCCCCGGCGCGTTCCAGCCCAACCAGTACTTCAACCCGGCCAACCCCGCCTCGCACTACGCGACCACCGGACCGGAGCTGTGGGAGCAGTCCGGCGGACGGATCACGCACCTCGTCGTCGGCGTCGGCACCGGCGGCACGATCAGCGGCAGCGGGCGCTACCTCAAGGAGCGCAACCCGCAGATCCGGGTGATCGGCGCCGACCCGGTCGGCTCGATCTACTCGCAGGGCGAGGACGCGGTGAAGCCCTACCTCGTCGAGGGCGTCGGCGAGGACTTCTGGCCGGCGACCTTCGATCCGGAGGTCGTGGACGACTACGTGATCGTCTCCGACAAGGAGTCGTTCCTGGCCACCCGCCGCCTGGCCGCGACCGAGGGCATCCTCGCCGGCGGCTCGTGCGGCACCGCGGTCCACGCCGCGCTCGAGGTCGCCAAGGGGATCGACGACCCCGAGGCGATGGTCTGCGTCGTGCTGCCCGACGGCGGGCGCAGCTACCTGTCGAAGATCTTCAACGACGCCTGGATGACCCAGCACGGGTTCCTCGAGCGCGGCGGCGCGGCGACGGTCGGCGAGGTCCTGCGACGCAAGCAGGACGGCGGCGAGATCCCGCCGCTCGTC
>JALOLQ010000014.1 GCA_025455895.1 Solirubrobacteraceae bacterium | reverse complement strand
GTGACCGGCCGGCCCGCCGCGCTCTCGGACGCCGCGGGCAGCGCCCGCGCCGAGCGCGACGCCTGGCTGGCCGCGCTCGACTACGACCGGGCCCCGTTCACGATCGCCTGGGAGCTCACGCGCGCCTGCGCCTACGCCTGCAAGCACTGCCGCGCCACCGCGCAGCCCCGCCGCCACCCGCACGAGCTCACCACGGCCGAGGCCGAGCGGCTGATCGACCAGCTCGCGGGCTTCGGCACGCGCCCGATCCTCGTGCTCACCGGCGGCGACCCGCTGATGCGCCGCGACGTCTTCGACCTCGCCGGGCGTGCGACCGAGCACGGGCTGCGCGTGTCGCTCACGCCGACCGCCACCGCGCTGCCCACGCGCGAGCGGATGGACCGGGCCCGCGAGGCGGGGATCCGGCGGGTCGCGTTCAGCCTCGACGCCGCCGACCCCGTGGTGCACGACCGCTTCCGCGGTTTCCGCGGCTCGTTCGAGCGCACGATGCAGGCGATGGACAACGCCCGCGAGGCCGGGCTGGCGCTGCAGGTGAACACCACCGTCTGCACGCTGAACCGCGCCGAGCTCGAGCCGCTCGCCGAGCGGCTCGCCGCGTGGGACGTCGTCCAGTGGTCGGTCTTCTTCCTCGTGCCCACCGGGCGCGGACGGCGCCTGCAGATGATCTCGCCGCAGGAGCACGAGCGGGTGCTGACCTGGCTCGACGAGCTGCGCGAGTCCGCCCCGTACGACGTGAAGGCCACCGCGGCGCCGCAGTCCCGGCGGATCGCGATGCAGCGCGCGCAGGCCGCCGGGCGCCCCGGCGCGGCGCCCGCGGGCGCCGGCTTCCGCTTCGCCGACGGGCTCGACCGCCCGGTGCGCGGCGTGAACGACGGCCGCGGCTTCATGTTCGTCTCGCATCGCGGCGAGGTCACGCCGTCGGGCTTCCTGCCGCTCGAGGCGGGCAACGTGCGCCGGCGCGACCCCGTCGAGATCTACCGTGACGCCCCGCTGTTCCGTGACCTGCGCGACCCCGCCAAGCTCAAGGGTACGTGCGGGCGCTGCGAGTTCAAGGAGGTCTGCGGCGGCAGCCGGGCGCGCGCGTACGCGGTGACCGGCGACCCGCTGGCCCCCGACCCGAGCTGTCCCTACCGGCCGCGCACCGCGCGGGCCGCGACCGCAGGAGCATCCGCATGACCGACTCCCTGACCATCACCGACGCCTGCGCCGAGCGCCTGCACGAGCTGCTCGCCGCCGAGCGCGCCGCCGGGCCCCAGGCCGGGCTGCGCGTCGACGTCGTCCCCGGCGGCTGCTCGGGGTACCAGTACCGCCTCGCGCTCGACGAGTGGCATCCGGACGACGTCGTCGTCGAGCACGACGGCGTGCGCGTCTTCACCGCGCTCGAGAACGTCCCGTTCATCCGCGGCGCGGCGATCGACCACCGCCCGGACGGGTTCCACATCGACAACCCGAACGTCGTCTACGGCTGCGGCTGCGGCAACTCGTTCCAGCTGCGCGAGGATGCCGCCACGGCCGTCTGAGCCGGCCGATGCTGGTCTACTCCTGCTCGGGCTGCTCGAACGTCGCGCAGCTGGCCAACCACATCGCCGTGCGGCTCGACCGCCTCGGGATCGCCGAGATGTCCTGCATCGCGGGGGTCGGGGGCGACGTGCGCTCGCTCGTGCGCAAGGCGACCTGCGGCGAGCCGGCGATCGTGATCGACGGCTGCCCGCTGGGCTGCGCCGAGCGGGTGCTCGCCGCACGCGAGGTGACCCCCGCCCGCGTCGTGCGGCTGCACGAGCGCGGCCTGCGCAAGCGCCGCCACGAGGACGTCCCCGACGACGAGCGCGACGCGGTCTTCCGGGACGTGCTCGGCGAGCTGCGCCCGCTGCTCGAGGCCGAGGACCCCGCGGTCTCGGTGCGGATCGCCGCGGCGCTCGCGGGCTGAGCGCCTCGCGCGACGATGGAGGGAGCAGGATTCGAACCTGCGTAGGCAGAGCCAACGGGTTTACAGCCCGTCTCCTTTAACCACTCGGACATCCCTCCGAGGCCTCCGGGCCGTGGCCCGGGGACGACGGAATGGTAGCGCCGCCGCGCCGCTGGTAGCGTCGCCACATGGAGCGCTTCCGGGAGAGGGCGGCGCGTGCCGGCCGGGTCACGCTCGCCGCCGTGATCGCCGTGGCACTCGGCGGCGCGCCGGCGGCGGCCGACACGCCGCTCGGCGACGAGGTGCTGCTCAACACCACGACCGCCGGCGACCAGGAGGACGTGCGGATCGGCGCGGGCGGCGGGCAGTTCGTCGCGGTCTGGCACGGCGCCGGGCAGGGCGTCGTGCTGCGTCGCTACGGCGCCGGCGGGGCGCCGCTCGGCGGCGAGACCGTGATCGCCCCGGACGCGGCCAACCGCGAGCCCGAGGTGGCCGTGCGCGCCGACGGGAGCTTCGTCGTGGTGTACGAGCGCTTCGTCGGCGGCCTCGAGAGCACGAACACCTACCTGCGGCGCTTCGCCGCCGACGGCAGCCCGCTGGGCGCCGGCGAGATCACCGTTCCGGTGGACAGCGGCAACTCGGAGCGCGATCCCGACGTCGCCGTGCACCCGGACGACGGGGCGATCGTCGTCGCCTGGTACGACGAGAGCGACGGGCGGATCGAAGGGCGGCGCTTCGAGGCTGACGGCGACCCGCTCAACGCCGCCGACCTCGTGCTGCACCCGTGGGACACCGAGCCGGCCGTGGCCGCCCAGCCGGGGGCCGCGTTCGTGCTGGCCTGGGAGCAGTCCGACGACGTGTTCCTCAAGCGCTTCGACGGCGCGGGCGTGCTCCAGGGCGTCCAGACCGGGATGGCGCCCACCAACGCCGGCGCCGAGCGTCAGCCGGCCGTCGCGGCGCGCGCGGACGGCACGCTGGAGACGGCCTGGCGCACGGGGCCGACGCCGTCGGCCGCGCCCGACGTGCTGCGCCGCGCCTTCACCGGCGTGCTCGGCTCGGTGCTCGGGACGCCCGAGGCCACCACCGAGACGAGCGGCATCGAGTGGTCGCCGCGCGTGGCGGTGAGCGACGCCGGCTCCTTCGTGGTCGCCTGGGAGGACTTCGCGAGCGGCTCGGCGGACGTCGAGTACCGGCGCTTCGCGCGCGACGGAACGCCGCTCGGCGCCGACGCGCCGGGCACCGGCCCCTCGCCGAGCGGCCGCTACGACCGCGACCCCGACCCGGCCCTGCTGCCCGACGGGACGCTCGGCCTGGCGTGGACGCGCTCCGCTCCGGACCCGGGCGACCCGGGGATCGAGCGCGACGACGTGCTCGCGCGGTTCGTCGCTCCCGGCGGCGGCGCGCCGCCGGCCGACCCCCCGGCCTCTCCGGCGCCACCCGCCCCCGCGCCGGCCCCCGCCCCGGCACCGCCCAAGCCGGCCGTGTTCCGGGACGTCGTCGTGCTCCCGTCCGCGACCGGCAAGGGCGCCAGGGCCTGCGTCAGCCGGCGCAGCTTCCGCATCCGCCTGCGCGAGCCCGCGGGCGTGAAGATCCGCAGCGCGACGGTGAAGCTCGCCGGGAGGACGATCGCCACCCGCCGCGGGCGCACCGGGCCCAAGCGGGTGACCGCGCCGATCGACCTGCGCGGCCTGCCGAAGGGCCGCTGGACGATCTCGATCACCGTCGTCACCGAGGACGGGCGCACGCTGCGCGGCTCACGCGCGTACCGCACCTGCGTGCCGAAGCCCAAGCGCCGCTGAACGTGGAACGGGCCGGCTCCCCGCCGGCCCGTTCCGTTCCCTCTCCGTCTCCCTGAGACGTCTTGCGCGCGGCGCCCTCAGCAGGCGTCGCGCAGCCGCTGCGCCTCGGGCAGCGACTCGAGCTTCTTCAGCGTGTGGTTCTCGATCTGGCGGATCCGCTCGCGCGTGACGCTGAACGCGCGGCCGACCTCCTCGAGCGTGCGCGGGCGCTCGCCCGTGAGCCCGAAGCGCATCTCGATCACCTCGCGCTCGCGCGCGGGCAGCGCCTGGAGCGCGCGCTGCACGTTCTCCTTGCGCAGGTTCTCCGAGGCCAGCTCGAACGGCGACTCGGCCGTCTGATCCTCCACGAAGTCGCCCAGCTCGGACTCCTCCTCGTCGCCGATCGGCTTCTCGAGCGAGATCGGCTGCTGGCTCATGCGCAGGATGTCGCGCACCTCGCGCTGGGTGCAGTCGAGCTCGCGCGCGATCTCCTCCGGCGTGGGCTCGCGCCCGAGCTGCTGGACGAGCTGGCGCTCGACGTGGACGACCTTGTTGAGCTTCTCGACCATGTGGACCGGGATGCGGATCGTGCGGCCCTTGTCGGCGATCGCGCGCGTGACCGCCTGGCGGATCCACCACGTCGCGTAGGTCGAGAACTTGTAGCCGCGGCGGTAGTCGAACTTCTCGACCGCGCGGATCAGGCCGAGCGAGCCCTCCTGGATGAGGTCCAGGAACGTCAGGCCGCGGCCGAGGTAGCCCTTGGCGATCGAGACCACCAGGCGCAGGTTCGCCTCGACCATCTGCTGCTTGGCCAGCATGTCACCGCGCTCGATGCGCTGCGCGAGCTCCACCTCCTGGGCGGCGGTGAGCAGCTGGACGCGCCCGATCGAGCGCAGGTAGAGCCGCAGCGAATCGAGGCTCGGCTCGACCGTGAGGTCGACCTCGGGCTTCTTGCGCTTGTCCGGGGCGCGCTCGGCCGCCGGCTCCGGCGGGACCGGCGGGCCCTCGGTGATCGGCGGCTCGGGTGCGCCGAGCCCGGGCGCGCCGCTCGGCGTCTCGGCGAGCAGATCCACGCCGAGCTCCTCCAGGTGCCCGTGCAGCTCGTGCACCTGGTCCTTCGTGACGTCGACCTCCTCCAGGCAGGCCGTGACCTGCTCGATCGTCAGGTATCCCCGCTCCTGGCCGTCCGCGACGAGCTGGCGCAGCTCGTCGAGCTCCCAGATCGGCGCATCGTCGGCCAACAGCCCCTCAGCTTTGGTGGTGCTCACTCCCTCGATCCTTCGCGAGACCTTGCAGGGCCGCCCTCCCCACGGGCCGACCCCCCTCCCCGAACTCCTTGGTACCTCACGTGCGGACCTGCGACCGCGACACTCGTCGCGAAGGGCTGAGCCTTGCTGTCCTCTCGCTCGTAGACGGAGGGGCCTGCAGCCGAAAAGTGCGTGATTGATAGCACAAGCGGCCCCGGCCGCACCGAACCCATATCCTCGACGACCCACCCGGAAGGACCGCTCGCCATGGAGCCCTCCTCGCTCGCCAGCTCGCCGGACGTCCAGAACCGCGTCCCGCAGATCACCGTCTCGCTCTCGCGCGTCGGCGTCACCGGCGTGGAGAAGGTGATCCGCGTCGGGCCGCCCGGCGCCGAGCAGCCCTACCACGCGCGGCTCGAATGCTTCGTCGATCTCGGGCCCGAGCAGAAGGGCGCGCACATGTCGCGCTTCGAGGAGGTCGTCAACGACGCGATCGGCGAGGTCGTCGTCGGCGGGTCGGCCTTCCGCTGCGAGGACCTCGCCCAGCAGATCGCCGAGACCGTGCGCGACCGCCAGGGCGCGCGGCGCGCCGAGGTCGCGATCGAGGCGCGCTACCCCGAGCACAAGCCCGCCCCCGTCTCGGGCATCACGACGCAGGAGATGTACACCCTCCACGGCATCGCGGTGGCCTCCGAGCGCGGCACGCGCCGGATCACCGGCGTCGCCGCGCAGGGGATGACCGCCTGCCCGTGCGCGCAGGAGCTCGTCGCCGGCCGCGCGCGCGAGCGGCTGACCGGCGAGGGCTTCTCGGCCGAGGAGATCGAGCGGATCCTCGAGGCGGTGCCGGTCGCCACGCACAACCAGCGCGGGCTCGGGACGCTCTACCTCGGCTCGATCGAGGGCAACGCCGTGCCGCTCGACGCGCAGGATCTCGTGGCGATCGTCGAGGGCTCGATGTCCAGCGAGATCTACGAGCTGATGAAGCGCAGCGACGAGGGCAGCGTCGTCGAGAAGGCCCACCGCCGCCCGCGCTTCGTCGAGGACTGCGTGCGCGAGATGGTCAAGGCGGTCGTCGAGCGCTACGCCGGGCTCGGCGAGGGAACGTTCGTCATGGCGCGCCAGGAGAACCTCGAGACGATCCACCAGCACAACGTCGTCGCCGAGCGCTTCGGGCTGCTCGGCGAGCTGCGCGCCGAGGTCACGGCGGGCGAGCACGTGACCCGCCACACGACGATGCGCGAGTGGCTCGACGCCGAGGCCTGAGCCGTCAGCCCTGGCGCTCGGCGCAGGCGACCAGCCGGTCGCTGCGCGGCACCTGGATCGCCACGGCCGGGAACTTCGACGGGGCGCTGTAGACGCGGCGCCCGACGTCCCCGCGGGCCAGTGACGGCGTGTCCGCGTTCCAGAGCGCGAGCACCGCGTAGTCGCGCTCGGGCGCCTGGAGCAGGACGCCCGCGGTGCGCCCCCAGTCCCAGCGGCGCACGGGCTTCAGGGTCCCGCCGGTGGCGTCCACCCGCGCCACGCCGAGCGCCTCGGACGAGCGCGCGAGCGACAGGCCCGCCTCGTCCAGGCAGGCCCGGATCTCGTCGGGCACCGGATCGCGCTCGCGCACGACGACGACCACCGCGACGGTGATCGACGCGGCGGCCACGAGCGCCGCGAGCGCCATCAGCCACTTCATCGCGAGGCCTCCGTGCGGGCGGCGCGGCGCGACTCGGCCTCGCGCAGCAGCCGGCGCATGCCGAAGAAGTAGTCGATCCCGCTGGCCACCGTCACCCCGACCATCGCGTAGACGAGCACATCGAGCCATGCGGGCGACGGGTCGAAGAGGATCAGCAGGAAGATCGTCAGCACCTGCACCGCGGTCTTCGCCTTGCCCCACCAGTTCGCGGCGATCACCACGCCCTCGTTGCGCGCCTGGAGCCGCGCCACGGTGACCGCGAACTCGCGCGCGATGATCACCATCGCGACCCACGCCTCCAGGCGGTCGAGCGAGACGAGCGACAGCAGCGCCGCGATCACGAGCAGCTTGTCGGCGACCGGGTCCATGAGCTTGCCGAAGGTCGTGATCTGCTCGCGCGAGCGCGCGATCCAGCCGTCGATCGCGTCGGTGAGCGAGGCGATCGCGAAGACGACCGCGGCCAGCACGTCGCTCGCGTCCCCGCCGGCCCCGAGCAGCACGACGACGAGCACCGGCACGAGCAGGATGCGCAGCACCGTCAGGAAGTTGGGCAGGTTCAGGCCGAACATGCGCGCCGCAGTCTGACGGACCGGCCGCGCCGGGATGCCGCTCGGCGCCTCACGCCTCGATCACGGCCTCGGGCGGCGGGGTCCGCTCGGCCGTCCGCGTGACGCCGATGCTCGCGGTGACCACGAGCGCCACCGCGGCGATCCCGAGCGCGTCGAGCGTCTGCCCGAGCACGAGGAAGCCGGCGAGCGCCGCGAGCGCCGGCTCGAGGCTCATGAGCACGCCGAAGACCCGCGCCGGCATCCGCCGCAGCGCCTCGGTCTCCAGCGAGTAGGGGATCACCGACGAGAGCAGCGCGACGGTGAAGCCGAGCGCGAGCGCCTCGGGGCCGAAGAGGGCGGTCCCCGCCTCGACGACCCCGGGGGGCAGCGTGACGAGCGTGGCCGCGACCATCGCGATCGCCAGCCCCTGCCCGCCGTCGAAGACGCGCCCGGCGCGCTGGGCGAGCACGATGTAGAGCGCCCAGAACACCGCCGCGGCGAGGACGAGCGCGACACCGACGGGGTCGAGCGCGTCCTCGGCCGACCACGGGCGCGCGAGCAGCACGATCCCGGTGATCGCCAGCCCGACCCAGGCGAAGTCGACCGGGCGGCGCGAGAGCAGCGTCGCCAGGCCGATCGGCCCGATGAACTCGATCGTCACCGCGACGCCGAGCGGGATCCGGTCGAGCGCCTCGTAGAAGCACAGGTTCATCCCGCCGAGCACGAGCCCGAAGAGGACGGCGAGGCGCACGTGCTCGCGCGGGTGGGCGCCCGGGCGCGGGCGCCACATGACCCACAGGACGACCGCCGCCAGGCCGACGCGCAGCAGCGACGCGCCCCCGGGGCCGAGATCGTCGAAGAGCGTCGCGGCGAGCGCGGCGCCGAACTGGACCGAGGTCGCCCCGGCCAGCACGAGCAGCGCCGGCGGGACGGGATCGAGCACGGCGGTGCCGCGGCCCCCGGCCGCGCCCGCGGGCTCCTCCCGGTCGGCTCCGGCCACGAGCGCGAGGCTACCGTGAGCCCATGGCCGGCCGCGTGCGCATCTTCCTCGCCTGCTCGCTCGACGGGTTCATCGCCGGCCCGGACGGCGACCTCGCGTGGCTCCCGGAGCCGCGCGCGGGCGAGGACCTCGGCTTCGAGGCGTTCCTCGCGGCGTCGTCGGCGCTGCTCATGGGGCGCACCACGTACGACGTCGTCGCCGGGTTCGACGGGCCCTGGCCGTACGGGGACACCCCGGTGTTCGTGGCCACGACGCGGCCGCTCGAGCCGGTGGCGCCGGGCGTGCGTGCGGTGCGCGGGACGCCCGCGGAGCTGCTCGCGGCCGTGCAGGCCGCGGCGCCCGGCGACGTGTACCTCGCGTGCGCGCGTTCCTCGCGGCCGGGCTCGTGGACGAGCTGACGCTCACCGTGATCCCGGTGCTGCTCGGCGCGGGCGTGCCGCTCTTCGCCGGCGCCTCACGGCGTACGTCGCTGCGGCTCGTGCGCGAGCGCGCGTACGCAGGCGGGCTCGTCAAGCTCACCTACGCGCCGGCCTGAGCGCCGACGCGCCCAGACGGGACCTCGGTCAACCGGCCCGGACGAGGGGCACGTAGGAGAGCCCGACACCGATCGTCGTGCTTCCTCCTCCGAGGCACTCCTCCACCCTCCGATGCAAAGGACTCCCACCATGAAGCGTCTCCTCGGCCTGATGGCCGCCACCGCGCTCGCCGCCGGCGCCCTGCCCGCCGCCGCGCAGGCCAGCGCGAGCGACACCCCGAACTCGCTGTTCGCGACCGCCGCCGCCAGCCTCGGCGACAACGGCGGCAACGCCACCGACAAGAACTGGTACGACTTCGACATCCTCGCCAACGCGGTCGTCGCGCTCGGCCTGGACGGCGCGCTGAAGGACGACGGGCCCGGCGGCTCCGGCCTCGATTCGGCCACGGTCTTCGCCCCGAACGACCGCGCGTTCCAGCAGCTCGTCGCCGACATCACGAACACGCCGTGGTGGCGGCTGAGCGAGGCGCAGACCCTCCAGACGCTGCTCACGGTCGCCGGCAGCTCCAACCTCAACAACACGGGCATCCCGGGCGCCGCGGCGCTGAAGCAGACGGTGCTCTACCACGTCTCGGGCGAGAACATCACGAACCTGCGCTCGCGCTCGTTCGGCCCGAACATCGCCACCGCCAACGACAGCGTCGGCGGCCTGCTCAGCACGAGCATCAACCCCGCGTTCGTGCCCTTCGTGCGCTGGGTGAGCCTCGGCGACGGTGACAAGAACGACAGCAACCCGCTCTGGTACGGCCGCACGATCGGCGCCTCCAACGGGACGATCCAGGTGATCTCCGGCGTGCTGCGCCCGATCGACATGGACGTGCTCTTCCCCGCCGACGACTGAGTCCCCCCGACGTCGTCGTCTGGAACCCGAGGGCCCGGCTCACGCCGGGCCCTCGGTGCGTCCGGGGGCGAGGACGCGCCGTTGTTAGGGTGCTCCCATGCCCCTCGTTCCCACCGTCGTCGAGTCCACCTCCCGCGGGGACCGCGAGTTCGACCTCTTCTCGCGGCTGCTCAACGACCGGATCATCTTCCTCGGCCAGCCCGTGGACGACACGATCGCGAACCTCATCGTCGCCCAGCTCCTGCACCTCGAGTCGCAGGACCCGGACAAGGACATCGCGATCTACATCAACTCGCCCGGCGGCTCGATCTACGCCGGCATGGCGATCTACGACACGATGCAGTTCATCAAGCCCGACGTGCAGACGATCTGCTGCGGGATCGCGATGTCGATGGGCTCACTGCTGCTGACCGCGGGCGCCAAGGGCAAGCGGATGGCGCTGCCCAACAGCCGGATCCTCATCCACCAGCCGTCGGCCGGCTTCGAGGGCCAGTCGACGGACATCGAGATCCACGCCAACGAGATCCTCAAGACGCGGGCGAAGATCGACGAGCTCTACGCGCACCACACCGGCAAGACGCTCGAGGAGGTCCACGCCGACATGGAGCGCGACCGCTTCTTCACCGCCGAGCAGGCGGTCGAGTACGGCCTGATCGACCGCGTGCTCGAGTCGCACTAACGCGGCAGCCCGTACAGCGCGCCGTACTTGTCCTCCAGGTAGGCGAGCAGCGGCGCCGGGTCGAGCGGCCCGCCCGCGGCGCGCTCGACGAGGTCCGGCGGGTCGAGCAGCCGCCCGTGGCGGTGCACGTGCTCGCGCAGCCAGCCCAGCAGCGGCGCGCAGTCGCCGGCGGCGAGGGCGTCGTCGAGCCCGGGCAGGTCGCGGCGGGCGGCCTCCCAGAGCTGCGCGGCGACGACGTTGCCGAGCGCGTAGGTCGGGAAGTAGCCGATCGAGCCGTGCGCCCAGTGGACGTCCTGGAGGCAGCCGTGCGCGTCGTCGGGCACCTCGATGCCGAGCAGCTCGCGCATCCGGTCGTTCCACGCGGCGGGCAGGTCGGCGACGGCGAGCGTGCCCTCGACGAGCGCGACCTCGAGCTCGAAGCGCAGGATCACGTGCAGCGAGTAGGTCGCCTCGTCGGCCTCGACGCGGATCAGCGTCGGGTGCACGACGTTCAGCGCCCGGTGCAGGTCCTCGGCCGAGAGCCCCGCGAGCGACGGGAACAGCTCCCGCGCGCGCGGATGCCAGTGGCGCCAGAACGGCAGCGAGCGGCCGACCTGGTTCTCCCACAGCCGGCTCTGCGACTCGTGGATCCCCATCGAGACGCCGGAGCCGAGCGTCGTGCGCGCGAGCGCCGGATCGACCCCGGCCTCGTAGAGGCCGTGCCCGACCTCGTGCATCACCGCAAGCAGCCCGCTGAGGTCCTGCTCGTCCCAGCGTGAGGTGACGCGCACGTCGCTCGGCGTGATCGAGCTGGCGAACGGGTGGACGGCGTCGTCCATCCGCCAGTGCTCGGCGTCGAAGCCCATCGCCGCGGCGACCTCGAGCGCGAGCACGCGCTGGGCGGCCTCCGGGAACGGCCCCGGGAGCGGCGCCGGCGCCGGGCGCGCCGCGATCGCCTCGACGAGCGGCACGAGCCCCGCCTCGAGCTGCGCGAACACGGTCCGCAGCTGGGCGGTCGTCGCGCCGGGCTCGTAGTCCTCGAGCAGCGCGTCGTAGGGATGCGCCGCCTCCGGGAAGCACGCGGCGACCGCGCGGGCGAGCTCGACCTGGCGCTCGAGGTGCGGGCGAAAGCGCGCGAAGTCCGCGTCGCGGCGCGCCTCCATCCAGGCGGGCAGCGCCGCGGCGGTGGTGCGCGCGATCTCCGCGGTCAGCTCGGCGGGGATCCGCGTCGCGCGGTCGTGGTCGCGGCGCACGACGCGGGCGATCGCCGCGTCCTGGCCGCCGGCCTGCGTGGCCGCCTCGAGCAGGCGCCCGAGGCCGGGGTCGGCGAGCCGCTCGTGGGCGAGCCGCTCGAGCGTGGCGAGGATCTCGCCGTGGCCCTCCGCGCCGCCCGGCGGCATGACCGTCTCGCGGTCCCAGCCGACCAGCGCCCCCGCCGCGCCGAGGTCGCTCAGCTCTCCGAGCCGGTCGTGCAGCGTCTCAGGCGACGATGCCATGCTCGATCACCCCCAGGTCGTCGATCTCGATGCGGACGACGTCGCCGGGCGCCAGGAAGACGGGCGGGTCGAGCGCCATGCCGACCCCGCTCGGCGTGCCGGTGAGGATCAGGTCCCCCGGCTCGAGCGTGATCGTCTCCGAAAGGAACGCGATCAGCTCCGGGATCGAGAAGACGAGGTCGGACGTGCTCGCGTCCTGGCGCAGCTCGCCGTTGACCCACGTGCGCAGCCCGAGCGCCTCCGGGTCGGGCACCTCGTCGGCGGTCGTGATCCACGGGCCGAACGGGCAGAACGTGTCGGCGCCCTTGGCGCGCGTCCACTGCGGCTCGCGGCGCTGCAGGTCGCGCGCGCTGACGTCGTCGGCGACCGCGTAGCCCGCGACCTCGCCGCCGGCGCCCATGACCACGGCGAGCTCGCCCTCGTAGTCCAGGCGCCGCACGACCGGCGGCACCCGGACGGGGCCGCCGGGAGGCGCGACGGAGGTGGGGAGCTTCATGAAGACGATCGGGAACTCGGGGGGCTCCTTGCCCTGCTCGGCCGCGTGCGCGCGGTAGTTGAGGCCGATCCCGAAGATGGCGCGCGGAACGTGCGGCGCGTGCAGGGCGACCTGCGCCAGCGGATGGCGCGCGCCGCCGGCCGGCGTGCGGTCGGCGGAACGCAGCCGGTCCAGGACGTCCGTGCCGTCCGCGAACGCGACCACCTCCTCCCCGCGCACCTCGCCGGCCACCGGGGCGTTCCCGCCCGGCGGGACGAACGTGCAGAGCTTCATCGCGCAAAACACTACGAAACGGGTCAGTCAGCACCTGCGCCGCCGCGTCGCACGACGCGGCTACAGCCCGCGCAGCGCGGCACGGACGACCGCGTCGCGCTCGCGGGCGCCCGGATCGGTCCACTCCCAGTCCACCCCGCCGCGGACGCGGAACGTCGGGCGGCGGTGCTCGCGCAGCTCGTCGACCTCGAGCACCACCCCGCAGACCCCCTCGACGCCGGCGCCACCCGCGCGTCGCCGGCGCGCACCGCGGTGGAGACCGGGATCGCGAACGGCCCGCCGGCGGCGGTGGCCAGCACGCAGACGGTGCCCTCGGGCCAGACGGGGAGCACGACGCGATCGGCCACGACGCGGACCCTACGGCGTGCGACACTGCCGGGGTGGCCGGTCACCTGATCCCGACCCTGCTGGCCGCCGCGGGCGGCGGCTCCTCCGGCTTCGGCGGGGGCGGCGGGGGCGGCGGCTTCTCCGGGGGCGGCGGCGGGTTCTCCGGCGGCGGGAGCGGCGTGTACGTCGGCGGCGGCGCCGTCAGCGGCTGGATCGTCCTGGCCGTCGTGCTCGTGATCTTCGGGTTCATCCTCTTCGGCGTCCTCAGCACGTGGCTGATGGTGCGCCGCCTGCGCCGCCGGCTCGACGAGCGCGACCGCCAGGTGCGCCTCGCCGCCGTCGAGGCCGCGCAGGACGACGCCGCCTTCGATCCGGACCGGCTCACCGAGGACGTCACGGTGATGTTCCACGCGATCCAGGGCGCCTGGGACGCGCGCGACGAGCACGCGCTCGGCACGCTCGTCGGCGAGGACCTGATGGTCGAGTGGCACCGGCGCCTGGCCGACTTCGCCGCCAAGGGCTGGCACAACCGCGTGCGCGTGATCAGCGGGCCGCTCGTGCGCTACGTCGGGCTCACGAACCGCGAGCGCGACGAGGACGACCGCGCCGTCGTCCACGTCGAGGCGACGCTCGAGGACTACGTCGAGTCCGGCGGCGGCACGGTGCTGCGCAGCGGCGACAGCGACACGGTCAACGAGCTGCGCGAGTTCTGGACGCTCGCCAAGCGCGGCGGGCGCTGGACGCTGATGTCGATCGAGCAGCCGCTCGAGGGCGCCCACCAGCTCGACCAGCCGGTCGTCGCCTCGCCGTGGTCGGACGCGCGCGTGCGCGACGAGGCCGTGGTCGAGGGCGCGATGGCCGGCGCGGCGGAGCCCGGCTTCTCGCCCGGGGACCTCGTCTCGGTGAGCCTCTCCGAGGACGCCCACGCGCAGGCGCTCGACCTCGCGCTGGCCGACGGGCGCTTCGCCCCCGACGTGCTCGAGGTGGCCGCCCGGCGCGCCGCCGAGGCGTGGGCCGACGCCGTGGACGGCGACGACGGCCCGCTCGAGGCGGTGGCGAGCCCGGAGGCCGTCGCGGCGCTGCTCTACGGCGGCGACGCCAGCCGCCGCACGCGCCTGGTGGTGCGCGGGCCGCGCGTCGAGCGCATCGAGGTCGAGCAGCTCGACGCCCACGCGACGCCGGCGCGGATGACGCTCGCCGTGCGCGTGCGCGGGCGCCGCTACGTCGAGGATCGCGACACGGCCGCCGTGCTCGGCGGCTCGAAGGACCGCGAGCTCACGTTCACCGAGCGCTGGACGATGGCGCTCGACGGCCCGCCCGAGCTGCCGTGGCGCGTGGACGGCGTCGCGGGCGTCCCGGCCTGACGGCGCCGGCCGCTCAGAGCCGCACGCCGCGCGGCGCCGGGTCCTGCGGCGCGCGGGTGAGGTGCCAGCCGTCGCAGCGCTCGCAGCGGTAGGGGACGAGCCGCTCGCCGTACTGCGCGCGGTCGCTCGTGGCGTGGGCGCGGGCCTCGGCCTCGGTGGCGAAGAAGCGCTTCTCGGTGCACGCCCGCTCGCGCGCCTGCGCGCGCGAGCGCTCCTCGGCGAACCAGCGCTCGATGTCCCGGGGCATGCCCCGAGGGTAGGACGCTACGCGGCGACCTTGATCGCGCCGAGCAGGTCGAGCAGCTCGCCGATCTCGTGGCTCTGCTCGAGCGGGTGGCGCAGCGGCAGCTCGGCGTGCACCTCGTAGCGGTTGCGCCGGCCCTCGCGCTCGCGCGAGATGTAGCCGGCCTCGACCAGCTCGGCGACGATCCGCTGGGCGGCGCGCTCGGTGATGCCGACCTCCGTCGCGACCTCGCGCAGGCGGATGCCCGGATCGCGCGAGATGCACAGCAGGACGTGGGCGTGGTTGGTGAGGAAGGTCCAGGCGCTCATAGAGGTGCTCCTGAGGAAGAGACTACTGCAGGCGTCGTCAGATTCCTGCAGTTTGACATACGCAATAGGTTTCGTCTATTCTTCTTCGTGTCATCCCCGTCCGATCCCCCAGGAGCCTCCGATGACCATCGCCACCCCGCCCGCCCCGATGAACCTGACCTTCCCGGCGGCCACGCCGGTCCTGCACTCGCGTCGCCGCGGCGGCCGCGGCCTCGCCGCCGGCCGCGTCGGCCGCCACGTCGCGGCCGAGCTCCAGCGCGGCCGCGCGCTGCACGACATCCTCGACGACCGCGAGGTCACCAGCCAGCTCGAGCTCGACGGCCGCGCCGTCGCGATGGAGCCGGAGGTCTTCGCCTGAGCTTCGGCGGGAGACGGGCCTCCTCGCCCGGGCAGGGGCGGTAGGCCTGCACAGCACCCGTCGGAGACCCCCGGCCCCCGGGGGTCCCTGAGGGGGCGGAGCGGGCGGCGCGCAGGCGGGCACACCGGCGCGCCGCCCGCCGCTTCCTCCCCCGGATCAGCGGCGCCGGCGAGGGCCGCCCGGACCCGTCGCTACGCTCCCCCGGGTGACCGGGCTCGGCCTGGCGGGGGTGTTCCTGCTGATCCTCGGCAACGCGTTCTTCGTGATCGCGGAGTACGCGCTCGTCACCGCCCCGCGCACGCGCGTCCAGGAGCTCGCCGACGACGGCAGCCGCGGAGCCCGGACCGCGCTCACGCTGATGGACGACCCGGTGCGGTTCATCAGCACCGTGCAGGTCGGCATCACCGCGCTCGGGATCCTGCTCGGCGCACTCGGCGAGCCGGTCTTCCGCGAGATCTTCGACCCGCTCGTGGCCACCGCGGTCTCGTTCACGCTGTCGTTCGCGATCATCACCTACCTCAGCGTCGTCCTCGGCGAGCTCGTGCCCAAGGCGATCGCGCTGCACCGTGCGGCGCGCGTGGCGGCCGTCGTGGCGCGGCCGATCTCGCTGCTCCAGCGCGCCTTCTGGCCGGTCGTGTGGATCTTCCAGCGCTCGGCGACGGTGCTCCTGCGCCCGCTCGGCGTGCCGGCGGCGCCGGTCGGGGCGAGCGTCCACACCGTCGACGAGCTGCGCGGGATCCTCGCCGAGGCCGAGGACTCGGGGCTGATCGAGGAGGCCGAGGAGGAGATGCTCTACCGCGTCTTCGACTTCGCCGAGCAGGAGGCCGCCGACGTGATGGTGCCCTGGTCGGAGGTCGCCACGCTCGACGCCGCGCTCAGCGTGCCCGAAGCGGTCGGCGCCGCGCTCGAGGCGCCGCACAGCCGCTTCCCCGTGCTGCGCGGCTCGATCGACGACGTCGTCGGCATCATCGCCCTGCGCGACCTCGCCGCCGCGCTGCGCGACGGCGAGCCCGGCACGATCGCACCGCTCGCGCGCGACGCGCCGGTCGTCCCCGAGACGAAGGACGTCGGGGCGCTGCTGCAGGAGATGCGCCATGCCGGCTCGCAGATGGCGATCGTCATCAACGAGTACGGCTCGACGCTCGGGATCGTGACGCTCAACGACCTGATCGAGGAGATCGTCGGCGAGATCGAGGAGGAGTACGGGCTGCCCGACGAGTCCGTGCGCGAGCTCGGCGACGGGCGGCTGCTCGTCTCGGGCAGCTACACGGTCGACGACTTCAACGAGACCTACGGCACGAGCCTGCCCACCGACGACTACCGCACGCTCGGCGGCATCGTCTTCGGCACGCTCGGGCGCGCGGCGCGGCGCGGCGACCGGGCCGACGTCGAGGGCGTGGCGTTCGCCGTCGAGGCCGTCGAGGGCGCGCGGATCGAGCAGCTGAGCGTGCGCCTGCCGCAGGCGCCCGAGGCCGATCCCGGTTAGGGCTGCGGCGCGGGCTCGCCGTGCAGGAGCTTCGAGCCGGCCGGGGAGAGCAGCAGCGTGTGGGTGTCCAGGCCGGTGAGCACCCGCGCGGCGAAGCGCCGGAAGGGCGGGACGATGAGCGAGTCGCCGGCGTAGAGCTCGAAGCGCTCGCCTTCGATGTCGACCTCGAGCGTGCCGGCCAGCACGCAGAAGATCGAGTCCTTCGGGGCGATCGTCGGCGGAAGGAAGTAGTCCGGCCCGCCGATCGACTCGATGACGCTCCCCGTGTCCGGCCGCGCGAGCACGCGCACGACGCTGCCCTCCGGCGAGCCGGTCTCGGCGGCGAGGTCCATGACGTCGGCGGCGCGGGTGACGATCGGCTCCGGTGCGCCGGTCGGCGGCGAGGCGACCGTGCCGAACAGCAGCGCCGGCTCGAGGTCGAGCTCCTGGACGATGCGCGAGAGCGTCGCGACGCTCGGGCTCGCGAGCCCGCGCTCGACCTTGCTCACGTGCGCCGGTGAGAGCTCGCAGCGGCGCGCGAAGGCGCGCAGCGAGATCCCGAGCGCCTCGCGGCGCTCGCGCAGGATCGCGCCGCGGCGCCGCGCGGCCTCGTCGGCGGCGGTGTCGTCCTCGCGGATCGTGATCTCGTCGACGCCCATGAACCCGGCAGTGTCGCACGTCGGCGACATGCGGGGGGCCGTATCGGCCAGGCTCAGCCGAGCCGCAGCGAGCGGCCGACGATCTCCTTCATGATCTCGCTCGTGCCGCCGTAGATGCGGGTGATGCGCGCATCGGCGTAGGCGCGCGCGATCGGGTACTCGGTCACGTAGCCGTAGCCGCCGAAGAGCTGCAGGCAGCGGTCGAGCACGCGGCCCTGGAGCTCGGTGAGCCACAGCTTCGCCGCCGCCGCGTCCTCCGCGGTCAGCTCGCCGGCCTCGAGCGCCTCGACGCAGCGGTCGGCGTACGCGGTGCCGACCTCGACCTCGGTGTGGCACTCGGCGAGCACGAAGCGCGTGTTCTGCAGCGCGCCGATCGGCGCACCGAACGCGCGCCGCTCGCGCACGTACTCGACCGTCCACTGCACCCCCGCGCGCGCGGCGGCCAGCGCCGAGAGGCCGATCGAGAGCCGCTCCTGTGCGAGGTTCGCGGTGAGGTAGCGAAAGCCCTGGCCCTCCTCGCCGAGGCGGTTCTCGACCGGGACGAGCACGTCCTGGAAGAACAGCTCGGCGGTGTCCTGCGAGTGCTGGCCGATCTTCTCGAGGTTGCGCCCGCGCTCGAAGCCCTCCATCCCGCGCTCGAGGACGACGAGGCTCAGGCCCGCGTGGCGCTGGGACGGGTCGGTCTTCACCGCGGTGATGACGAGGTCCGCGTTGATGCCGTTGGTGATGAAGGTCTTCGACCCGTTCACGCGGTAGTGGCCGTCCTCGCGGTGCGCGGTGGCGGCGATCGAGGCGAGGTCCGAGCCGGTGCCGGGCTCGGTCATCGCGATCGCGGTGATCAGCTCGCCGGAGACGATGCCCGGCAGCCAGCGCTCGCGCTGCTCGTCGGTGCAGTACTCCAGGAAGTACGGCAGGCAGATGTCGTTGTGCAGCGTGACCCCGAGCGCGACGCCGCCGAGCCCGAGCGCCTGCGCCTCCTCGGCGATGACCGCGTTGAAGCGGAAGTCGGTGACCCCGGCGCCGCCGAACGCCTCGGGCACGCCCATCGCGAGGAACCCGGCCGCGCCGGCCGCCGCGAAGAACGCGCGCGGCACGATGCCCTCGCGCTCCCAGGCGTCGGCGTGCGGGACGGCCTCACGCTGCAGGAACGCCCGCCAGCTCTCGCGGAAGTCGGCGTGCTCGGGCTCGTAGAGGGTGCGGCGCATGGCCGGGATCCAATCACGCGCTGACGGGCCGGACCTCCGCGGCGGGCACGAGCACGCGGTCGGGGAAGGCCTCGGCCAGCCGCAGCGCGACCTCGAGCTCGAGGCGGCGCTCGGCGGCCGGGCGGCCCAGCAGCTCGTCGATGCGGCGCAGCCGGTAGAGCACGGTGTTGCGGTGCACGCCGAGCGCGTCGGCCGCCGCGGCGCTGCCGCCGCCCGCCGCCTGCACCGCGCCGAGCGTCGCGCGCAGGCGCGCGGTGGCCGGATCGTCGGCGGCGAGCGGGCCCAGCTCGCGGCGCACGAGCGAGACCATCGCCTCGTCGTCCCCGGAGACGAGGCTCAGCAGCTCGACGTCCTCGAAGCGCGTGACGCGCCCGGGGCTCGGGCAGCGCATCGCGACCCGCTGCGCGCGCACCGCCTCGCGGTGCGAGCGACGGAAGCCGTCGGCGCCGAAGCCCGGCCGGCCGACGGCGACCAGGCAGTCGCCGCCCGCCGGCAGCGCGTCGAGCGTGTCGCGCGGCGGCACGTCAGCGGTGCCGACCCAGGCCCACAGCGAGTGCGTGCCCGCCGGCAGCGTGAGCGCCCGGCCCGCCCCGAGCGCGGTCGCGATCTCCGCGACCCGGGCCTCGAGTCGGCGCGCCTCCGTCCCGCCGCCGTTGACCGACGGGCGCCACACGACGAGCGCGGTGTGGTGGCGGCGCAGCTCGTGGCCGAGCACCATGCTCGCCTCGTCGCCGTCCACCCAGCCGCCGTCGACCAGCTCGCGCAGCGCCTCGTCGCGCAGCAGGTCGCCGGTCCCCGGCTTCTGCTCGTCGGCCATCGCCACGGCGATCGCGTCGACGTCGGCCCGGCGGAGCAGCTCGATCCGCTCGGCCAGGAACCGCAGGGCGTCGCCGCGCGCGGCGACGCTGGTGGTGGTGTTCACGCTGGATCCTCCCCCCGGAGGCCGGACCTCGCGGCGCACCCCCACACACCGCGCTTGGGCCCAGCGTACCTGGCGCGGAGCTGCCCCGCGAGTGCCCGCGCGCCGGACAGCGGCGTCCCGCCCCGGCCGCCCCGCCAGGCGCGCCGGGGCGGCACGCTCGCCACACGGGTCGCTGGTGGCCTGGACGGCCGGGACGCGAGCCCGTGAGGGGGAAGCGCGAGTGTCGCCGATCACCGCGCGCCGGGGAATGTCGCCGCCGCACAAGCCGCCGAGGAGCGACTGTGCCGGGCGTCCAAGGGGCCGGGACGCGGGCTACGAGGCCGGGACCGGTGCCCCGGACCCGGTCGACGCGCCGCCGCTGAACGTGACCGAGGCGAACGGGCCGGTGCACGGGATGACGAGCCGGTAGGCCCGCAGCCGTGGCTGCACGCTGTTCGCGTAGCCGGCGACGAGCACCCGGACCCGCGGCACCGGGCGCGTGCGCACCGCGTAGCCGGCGCGTTCGAGCAGGCCGCCGTCGCGCCGCGCCTCGCCGCGGCGCGGGAGCCAGGCGGTCATCTCCAGGCGGGCCCCGAACGGGCAGACGCTGCGCAGAGCCACGCCGTCCGGCGCCGCGCTGTACCGCCAGCTCGCGCCGGTCAGCGCGCGTCCGTCGGCCGCGCGCCAGCCCCCGGCGAGATCCACGCCGAGCGCCTGCTGGCGGACCCGGGCGGCGCGCGGCTGGAAGTGCGCACCGGCGGTGACGAGCACCGGACCGCCCGACGGCGTGCGCGGCGAGCGACGGCCCGCCGTGGCGACCGGTCCCGGCCGGGCCGGGAGCTGCTCGCGCCAGCTTCCGCCGAGCAGCCGCAGCGCCCGCATCAGGCCGCCGTCGCTGCGGGGGTCGTTCGGGTGGCGGCGGCGCTCGCGCAGCGCGATCCACGAGAGGCCCGCCCGGCGGGCGACGAGCCCGGTGCGCTCGTCGTGGAACCAGGCGCCGTCCAGCTCCGCGGGGAGTCCGAGCCGTGGTGCCTGAGGATTCGGCAGCTCCGCCCGCGCCATCTGCAGGAAGGCGAGCGCGAGGCCGGTGCTCCCGGTCACCGAGTAGTAGTGGTCCAGCCCGTCCAGCTGATCGTTGCCGCTCGGCAGCACCTGGAGCGCCCCGTCGCGCAGGCGCGCGCCGAGGGCGTCGAGCTGCACGTCCGCGAGCCGGCGCAGGCGCGCCGCGAGACGCGGCTCGGTGTCCGCGAACAGCGCCGAGCCGGCGGCAGCGGCGTACAGCGACGCGGCGTGTGTCCATGCCTGCCCCTGCCCGCGCCCCGACCACGAGATGCCCCCGTCCGGGCCCGTGGCCCCGAGCAGGCCCCACAGCGCCGCGCGCGTCGTGCGCCGCAGCGCCGCCGGCGCGCTCCCGCCCGCCAGCCGGGTGGCCCGCACCGCCCAGGCGGTGCACAGCGCCGCGTACGGGAGCGGCCACGTGCCGGGGTCGCTGAGGATCGCCGCGGGCTCGACGCCGCGCCCCGGAATCCCCACGCGCCCGCTGGCCGGCGCCTGGGGCGGGAGCGCGTCCCGCAGCCAGCGCAGCGCCCGCCGGCGCAGCGCCGGCGGGTCGTAGAGGCGCATCCCGCGGCGGGGACTGCGCAGCCCGGTGCGCACGAGCTCCAGGTTGAGCACCGCGTCGGCGAGCTTGTAGTTGTTGAAGCAGCGCCGGTCCTGATAGCAGCGGTCGGCGGCGATGCCCGCCGCGTGAAGGCGGTTCCAGACCAGCACCCGCGCGCGCAGTTCGCCGCGCTGGCCGAGCAGCGGGTCCTCGAGCCCTTCGGCGAGCAGCATCGCCAGCGGCCAGCGCAGGATCACGCTGCTCCCGGAGCCGCGGGCGAGGGTGCGCCGCGCGAGCGTGAGCCGCCAGCTGAGATCGATCGCGGCGCGGCGCCGGCGCGACGCGGTGACCGGCACGGCCGCCGGGAGGACCGCCGACCCGTCGGCCTCGGTGCCGACCACCGTGTCCGCGGGGCGCGCGGGCGGCTGCCCGTCCTCCTTCGCCCGCGCCAGCGCGACGTACGCCAGCGCGGGAAGCCCCTCCCCGCCGACGAGGCGGCCGGTCTGGTCGGCGAACAGCCCGCTCTCGCGCTGCCTGGTGGCGAGGCTCGCCAGCGCCGCGTCGACGATCCGCTCCGCCGCCGCGTCCCGCGCGAGCGGGACCACGGGCTCCGCCGCCTGGGCGCGCGCGCCGCCGGCGCCGATGAGGACCGTCAGGGCGACGGCGGCCGACAGACCGGATCGTGGGCCCACCACCGCGACGGTGACAGGGAGCGCCGCTCGCGCCATCCGCGCAAAGCACGGACGGGATGCGCCCCGGCGCCCGCGTGGGCGCCGGGGCAGATCCCGGACCAGCCTGGCCGGCTCAGCCGGTGAACTGCGGGCGCACGGCGTTCGCCGCGCGGCACTTGAACACGGTGCGCCGCAGCGTCTTCGTCTGGGTGGTGCCGCTGAAGCGGACGACGGCGCGGACCTTCTGCACGCGCGCGCCGCTCGCGTTCAGCGTGACGCTGAACGTCTGCTGGCCGGTCTTCGCGGTGAGCCGCCGGGCGACCTTGCCGTTGACGTAGATCGTCACGCCGCGGACCGGGCGGCCGCTGACCTTCAGCGTGTAGCGCGAGCGCACGCACGCGGCGGGGCCGCTGAGCGACGCGCGCGTGACGGCGCCGCCGCTGGCGGTGGTCGGTGCGACGCCGCCCGAGGCGGTGGTGCTGCCGACCTGCCCGCCGGACGGGGTGACCGGGACGTCGGGCGGCGTGATCCGGCTGTTCGTGTAGGTGCAGGAGACCGACTCGCCGGCCGCGACGTTCAGCGTCGCGGTCGCGCCGTCCACGACCGGGGCGACGTTGCCCTCGGCCGGGCTGCCCGTCTCGGTGCACTGGACGCCGTCGAGCTTCCAGCCCACCGTGGCACCCTCGGTTACCGAGTAGGCGCCCGGCTCGACGTCGGTGTAGATCGTCGTCTGGCCACCGGAGAGCGAGAAGCCCGCCGGGGTCAGGCCGCCGGTCGTGGTGAACGGGAACAGGTCGGTCGCGCCCGCGGGCGTCGTGAGCTTCGTGATCGCGATCGTGCCCTTCGTGGGCGGGACGACCTTGCGGTTGGTGAACGTGCAGCGCACCACCTGGCCGGCGGCGACCGTGACGCTCACGTCGTGCTCGGGGTCACCGCCCGAGGCGACGGGCGCGTTCTCGTTCGTCGGGTCCACGCAGCTGACGCCCTCGAGGGTCCAGCCGTCCTTCGCGGTCTCGTCCACCGTGTAGGTGCCGGGCTCCAGCTCGCCGAAGACGGCGGTCTGGCCGTCGCTGAGGTCGAAGCCGTCCTGGTCGAGCGGCGAGGTGAACGCGAACGTGTCGGGCGCGCCGGCGGGGTCGGTCACCTTCTTGACGATGATCGTCGCCTTGCCCGGCGGCGGCGGGACGTCCTTCTTGTTCGTGTAGACGCAGCGCACGGTCTCGCCCGCGGCGACGGCGATCGTGGCCGTCGCACCCTGGATGGTGGTGTTCCCGGTCGGGTCGGTGCAGACGAGGCTCTGGAGCGTCCAGCCCTCCTGCGCGGTCTCGCTCACCGTGTAGCTGCCGGGCGCGACGGCGGAGAACGTCTTCGTGCCGTCGTCCTGGAGCGTGAAGCCGCCCTGATCGGTGCTCAGGCCGCCGGTGCTCGTGAACGCGAACGTGCCCTCGGCGCCGTCCGGATCGGTCTGCTTGACGATCTCGATCGTGCCGGTCGTGGCGGGGGTGCGGCAGAAGCTGATGTGGCTGAGGCCGTAGAACTTCCCGTTGCTGGGGTTCACCGGCGCGTGCAGCATCGTGTCGCTCGTCGCGCCGCCGGCGCCGTAGGCGTAGACGTTCGCGTTCGGGCCGCCCTTGACGACGACGCCGTTGATGACCGAGCCGGCGCCGGAGGTGATCTCCCAGGCGAAGGTCAGGCCGGTGACGGTGACCTTCACCTGCAGGCCGCCGAAGGCGTAGGTGGTGACGCCCTGCTGGGGCGGGTCGATCTTGTACTCGGCGCTGCCGAGCCCGACGCTGGAGCAGGTGGGGTTGCCGGGGACGAAGACCGGCTCGACGCTCGCGGCGCGGGCGGACCCGGCGAGCAGCAGCAGCAGCAGCGCGGTGAGCGCGGCCGCGGTGGCGGTGACGAGCAGGCGCCGTCCGGGCGCGAGGTGGCGGGACTGAGGCATGTGGTCTCTCCGTGCGAGTGGCTGGTCGGCCGTCCCCCACAGACGGCGTCTCGACGCTACCCCTCGAAGGGTAGGCGGTGTGTGACGTGCGTCCCACGGGGGATTCGTCCAGCCGGGCGGCGGGGCGTCCAGACGGCGTCCAGACGGGCGCGGTCAGCCCGGGGGCGCCGCGCCGGCCGCGCGGGCGCGCCACGGCAGCGTGCCCGTGAGCTCGACCTCGAGCGAGAAGCTGAGCACCGTCCGGATCACGACGAGCAGGCCGAGCGCGGCGATCCCCTCGAGCGTGAGGTCGACCGAGATCGTGCGCAGCAGGTCGGCGGCGACGAACACCTCGAGGCTCGCGAGCAGCCCGCGCCCGAACGCGCGCCGGCCGGCGACGTAGGCGGCCTCGCCGCCCTCGGCGCGGCAGGCGCGCACGGTGATCACGAGCGTCGCGAGCGCGGCGAGGACGATGATCCCCACGCCGACCCACTCGAAGGCCTTGCCGATCTGCTCGATCGTCTCCACCGGGTTCCACGCTACCCCGGCCGGTGGACGCCGCCCGGGTTGCGGCCGGGGCGGGCACGGGAGTAGGTTCGCCGGGAACGACGGAGGTGCGTGGTGCGAGGTTCAGCATGGTGGTGCCTGGCGGCGGCGACCGGCGCGCTGCTCGGTGTCCCCTCGGTCGCTCAGGCGATCTCCGCCGGGAGCACGATCCTCGTGAGCCGGCCCTCCGGCGACGGACCGCTGGCGCCCGGGGTGGTCAACGCGAGCCGCGTCGGCAACCACGCGGTGAGCGACGACGGCTGCCGGACGGTCTTCGACAGCCGGGCCGACGGGATCTCGCCCGAGGACGACGACGACCGGCTCGGCCTGTTCGTGCGCGACAGCTGCACGAACACGACGGTCTTCGTCTCGCGCGCGACCGGCGCCGCCGGAGCGCCGGCGAACGCGGACGCGCTGAAGGCCGCGATCAGCGGCGACGGGACGAAGGTGGCCTTCCGGACCCGGGCGACGAACCTCAGCGCCGCCGATTCCGACACCGCTCTGGACATCTACGTCCGCGACCTCACGCTCGGCACGACGACGCTCGTCTCCCGGGCGAGCGGCGCCGCGGGCGCCAAGCAGAACGGGGGCGAGTGCGACGATCCCACCCTGAGCGACGACGGAAGCCGCGTCGCGTTCTCGTGCAACGCCACGAACCTGCATCCCGACGACGCCGACACCTCCGTCGACGTCTACCTGCGCGACCTCACCGCGGCGACCACCTCGCTCGTCAGCCGGGCCGACACCGCGGCCGGCGCGAAGGCCGACGACAGCGCCCGGGACCCGGCGATCTCGGGCGACGGCGGAACGGTCGCGTTCGCCACCTCGGCCACGAACCTCGTCGCGGGCGACACCGACAGCCTGAGCGACGTGATCGCGCGCGACCTCAGCGCCCAGACGAACACGCTCGTGAGCCGCCAGAGCGGCGCGGCCGGGGCCAAGAGCACGACCACCTCCGATTCGCCCGACGTCGATCAGGACGGCTCGGCGGTGGCGTTCCGCAGCTTCGGCCTCGGGGAAGGCTCAGGCCAGGTCTACGTGCGCGACCTCACCGCGGCGACCACCACGCTCGCGAGCCGCGCCACGGGCGCGGGCGGGACCGTCGCCGACTCGGGGTCCGATCAGCCGTCGATCAGCGACGACGGCTCCCGGGTCACGTTCAGCACCTCGGCGGCGAACCTCGCCGCGGCCGATGTGAACGGCCGTGGCGACGTCTATGCCCGCAACCTCCTGGCGAACACGACGACGCTGGTGAGCGCAACGGCGGGGATCGGGGGCGACGACACCTCGGGGCCGGGCGCCATCAGCGGAAACGGGCTCGTCGTCGCGTTCACGACCACCGCGCGCAACCTGCTCGCCGATGACGCCGACGGGTTCGAGGTGGTCGCGCGGCGCGTCCTGAGCCAGAACTCGCCGGTGCTCGTCTCGCGCCCGTCCGGGAGCGGGGCGTTCGGCGGCGACGGGACCGCGGAGTCGTCGATCCCGGGGGCGAGCGCGGCCAGCGAGGACGGCCGGATCGTCGGCTTCTCCTCGCGCACGGACACGCTCTCGCCCGAGGACGACAACCGGCGGCGCAACGCGTTCGTCCGCGACATGCGCACCGGCGAGACCCGGTTCGTCGGCCGGGCGAGCGGCGCGTCCGGGGCCCCTGCCGACGCCGACGCGAACGTCGTCGCGGTGAGTGCCGACGGGCGGCGGGTGGCGTTCACCTCGCAGGCGACGAACCTCGGGGAGGTCGTCCCCGCGAACCGCACGCAGCTCTGGGTGCGCGACCTGGACACGCAGCAGACGCTGCTGGTCAGCCGCGCCGACGGGGTCGGCGGCGCGCCCGCGGACTTCGGGGTCTTCACCGGAGCGCTGAGCGCCGACGGCCGGCGCGTCTCGTTCTCCTCGCTGGCGACGAACCTCGTGCCCGGGGTGAGCAGTCTGCAGGTCTACGTCCGCGATCTGGCGGCGGGCACCACCGTCGTGGCGTCGCGGGCCGACGGGGCACTGGGCGCGCCGGCGCCCGGCGGCGCGGAGGCCGATCACGATCTCAGCGCCGACGGTCGCCGGGTCGCGTTCGGCAGCGAGAGCGCGGCGCTCGGCGCCGACGGCAGCCACACGCAGATCTTCGTGCGCGACCTCGAGGCGGGTACCACGACGCTCGCCAGCCGCGCGAACGGCGCGGCCGGCGCCCCGGGCCAGTTCGACAGCAGGTTCCCCGCGCTGGACGCGGACGGCTCGCGGGTCGCGTTCGAGACGTTCTCGGCGAACCTCGTCCTCGACGACGCCGACACGAACCGGGACGTGATCGTGCGCGACCTCGCGACCGCACAGACGATCCTCGTCTCGCGCGCGTCGGGTGCGGCGGGGGTGAAGGCGTCTCGCGCGCGTCGGGTGCGGCGGGGGTGAAGGCGGACGCGGGCGGCGAGGTCCCGTCCATCAGCCTCGACGGCGGGCGCGTGCTGTTCCTGTCATCGGCGTCGAACCTCACCGCGGGCCCGCCGGACGCCACGAAGCAGCAGGCGTACCTGCGCGACCTCGCGGCGGCGACGACGACGCTCGCCGCGCGTGGCGACGGCGCGGCGGGCGTGGCGGCCGGCCCGATCGCGGCGCGCCTGGTCCCCGCGGGCAACTGCGTCGTCTTCTCGAGCTCCCGCCGCGACCTGACGGCCGCCTACGCCGGTGAGCACACGCAGGTCTACCTGCGCGCACTGGACGGCGAGTGCCCGGATGTCACGGGGCCGGACACGGTGATCACCTCCGGCCCGGACGGCACGGAGTCCTCGTTCACGTTCAGCGCGTCCGAGCCGGACGCGCGCTTCGAGTGCCGTCTCGACGGCGCGGCGTTCGTCGGCTGCACGAGCCCGATCGCCTCCGGCCCGATCGCGCCCGGCGCGCACCGGTTCGAGGTGCGGGCGGTGGACCGGTTCGGCAACGCGGACCTCTCGCCGGCCGCGCGCGACTTCCAGGTCGCGGGGCCCGCACCGCCCGGCGCCGGGTCGGCCGCGGCACCCGGACGGGTGCGGCTCGTGGGCGGGACGACGCTGCGTGCCGCGCGCGACGGAGCCGTGCGGATGCGGCTCGCCTGCCCGCGCGCGACCACCGGCTGCCGGGGCACCGCGCGGCTGCTCGGCCGCCCGCGCGGGAAGCGCCGCGGCGCGCTCCTCGCCTCGCGCGCGTTCAGCGTGCCCGCGGGCGCCACGCGGACCGTCACGCTGCGGCTGCGCGGACCGGCCCGCACGTCCGCGCGGCGCAGCGCGGGCCTGCGCGCCGTGCTCGAGCTGACCGCGACGGGGCTGTCCGGGCGGCGCAGCGTGAACGTCGTGATCCGGCCGGGTCGCGGCGGGC
>JALOLQ010000013.1 GCA_025455895.1 Solirubrobacteraceae bacterium | reverse complement strand
AGCTGCTCGACCGGGCGCTGGAGCTCGCGTGAGCGGCCCGCGCGTCACCGTCGGGATCCCCACGTACGACCGCGCCGACGGCCTCGAGCGGGCGCTCGCCTCGGTGCTCGCGCAGACCCACGCCGAGCTGCGCGTCGTGATCGCCGACAACGCCTCGACCGACGCGACCGCCGAGGTCTGCGCGCGCGCGGCGGCCGCCGACGCGCGGGTGCGGGTCGTGCGCCGCCCGGAGAACGTCGGCCTCACCGCGAACTTCAACGGCCTCCTGTCCACGGCGGAGACCGAGTTCGTGATGGTGCTCGCCGACGACGACTGGCTCGACCCGGGCTACCTCGAGCGCTGCCTGGCCCGTCTCGACGCCGACCCGGGGCTCGTGCTCGTCTCCGGCCGCGCCGAGTACCACGGCGCCGCGGGCGACGCGCGCGGACCGGGCGTGGACGTGGACTGCGCGCAGGCCGAACCGGCCGAGCGGGTGGCCTGGTGGTTCGGTCACGTGCGCGACAACGCCTCGATCTACGGCGTCATGCGCAGCGCGGCGCTGCGCGCGTGCCTGCCGATGCCCAACACGCTCGCCGGCGACTGGCTGCTGCTCGGGCGCCTGCTCATGCACGGGCGGCTCGCCACGGAGCCCGCGGTCGCGGTGCACCGCACGATCGGCGGCACGAGCGCCGACTACGAGCGCACGGTGCGGTCGATGGGGCTCACGCGCCGCGAGGCGGCGCTGCCGCACCTGGCGATCGCCTCGCTGATCCGCCGCGACGTCGGCCCCGCCGGCCACCCGGCCTACGCACCGCTCGGGGACGCCGCGCGCCGGCGCCTGGCGCGGCGCAGCGCGGCGGCGATGCTCCGCGCCCGTCCGCTCGACCTCGCCGCCGACCTCGCCCGCCCGCTGCGCGCGCTGCCCGGCGCCGCGGCCGCCGAGGAGCGGGCACGGGAGGCCGTGCGGCGCCGGCGCGGCGAGCGGCCCTACGTGCCCTGAACGGCGTCGGCGCGGCTCGCCGCGAACTCGGCGATCGTCATGTCCTCGCTCGGCAGCGGCTCCATCCCCGCCCAGACCGACGCGATCGAGCTCTCCTCGTCCGGGCGCGCGTGCCGGCGGACCATGTCGAGGTTCACCCGCGAGAGCAGCTCGCGGGCGAAGCCGGCCCCGTCCCGCGCGGACAGCATCCGGATACGCCGGACGAGCTCGGCCCGGTCGATCCAGCCCATGCGGAACGCGAGGTACCAGCTGTAGGCCTGGCGGTAGACGTAGTTCGAGCGGCTGATCGTGATGTCCCCGAGCTCGGGGGCGAAGTCCTCGGCGAGGTTCTCGAGCGTCCGGTGCATCCCGTTGATCATGTCGCTGCCCGGCAACCCGCCCTCGACGCCGGTGTCGATGCCCAGATAGGCGCGCCCCTCCGCCGAGCCCTCGCGCTGCAACGTGCGCCCGAACGACTTCGGGGAGATGCCGACGACGACCAGCCGGTCACGCACGTGCACCCAGCGCACCGGCTGGAGCAGCAGGGCGTACAGCGCGTAGAAGTCCGGATAGGGCTCGCGGAACACGCCGGCGCGCAGGCGTGCGAGCGCCGCGCGGGAGAGGACCGTGGTCTGCAGGTTCGGACAGAAGCGGAACTCGAAGCGGAAGAAGTCCCGCACCAGGCCGCGCCGGAACGGCGCCTCCAGCGGGCCGACCGGGAAGTCCTCGGCGTACGGGAAGAGCCGCTCGGACGCACGAGCCGGCGAGCCCTCGGCGAGCGCCCCGGGGAAGGCGAAGCCGAAGGCCTCGTAGGCCAGGCAGTCCGGCTCGTCCCACGCCTCGAGCAGCTCGAAGATCCGCGCGATCGCCCCGGGCAGCAGCACGTCGTCGTCGCCGATCATGAGGATCCGCTCGCCGCGGCAGGCGGCGAGCGCGGCATCCCAGTTGTCGGTGACCGACAGCACCGTGTCCTGGCGCACGACCGTCAGCCGCGGATCGCCGGCGAACGCCGCCAGGATCTCGCGCGTGCCGTCGTCGCTGGCGTTGTCGGAGACGACGAGCTCGAAGCCCTCGGCCTCCTGGGCGAGCACCGAGCGCACGCAGCCCTCGAGCAGCGACGCGCCATTGCGCGTCGGGAGCATCACCGACAGCCTCATGCGGCGCGAGTATCTCGGAAGACCGCCGTGTAGGTCGTCCCGTGCCCGTCACGGCGTTCGAGCGGCGCGGCCGCGAGCGCGAGCGCGGCTCCCGCCTTGGCCGTCAGCGGCCGGACCGGCGCGGCGGTGCCCGGCCGCAGCACGTGCTGCCAGCCGAACGCGTTCCAGTCACGGCCCGTGCGGTCGGCCTCGGTCAGCTCCGCGAGCTCGAGCCCGTGCGGTGCGAGACGCTCGGCGAGCGCCTGCGACGGCATCAGCGCGAGGTGGCGCGGAGCGTCGAGGTGCACCCAGCGCGCGCCGAGCAGGCGCAGCTGCAGCGCGGCGGGGTTCGGCGTGGCGACGACGAGCACCCCGCCCGGCTCGAGCGCGCGAGCGGCCGCCTCCAGCGTGGCGCCGGGATCGCGGAGGTGCTCGATCACGTGCCAGAGCGCGACGACGGCGACGGGCCCGAGGCCCGCGAGCGCGGCCGCGGGGTCGTCGCTGTGGACGACCTCGAGCCCGAGGTCCTCGCGCAGGTGCCGGCAGGCGCCGGCGTCCATCTCGACGCCGGTCACCGCGTACCCGGCGTCCGCCGCCGCCCGGGCGAACCCGCCGCGCCCCGGGCCGATCTCCACCAGCCGCCCGTCCGGCCGATGGCGCCGGACGATCGCGAGCTTCGCCTGCTCGGTGGGCGAGCGCGACTCGTCCCCGTCCCCGGCGTAGTAGGCGGCCGGATAGAACCGGCCGAGATCGGCGGGGACGTCCTCGAGGAACAGCGTCGCGCAGCGCTCGCACGCGGCGTAGCGGAAGACGTCCGCCGTGATGCGGTGGTTGCGGTCGCGGGCCGTCAGCCGCGTGCGGCCCGGGCCCCCGCACAGCGGGCAGCGCGGCTGGCTCACACGCGCTCCCGCCACCACGCCACGCAGCGGGCGGCGCCCTCGTCGAGCGCGACGGCGGGCCGGATCCCGGCGGCGTGGAGCCGGCTCGCGTCGGCGACGATCCGCGGCGGGTCGCCGGGCCGCGCGGGGCGAGCGCCGAAGCGCACGAGGTCCGGGGCGCCGGCCGCGCGCGCGACGGCGGCGACGACCTCGCGGACGCTCACCGGCTCACCGGAGCCGATGTTCACCGGGCCCTCGAGCGGCGAGCCGGCCAGCGCGGCGAACGCCGCCGCCACGTCGTCGGCGTACAGGAAGTCGCGGACCTGGCGGCCCTCGGTCACCTCCGCCGGCTCACCGGCCACGAGCTGCCGAGCCACCGAGGCGACCAGCCGGCCGGGATCCTCGTCCGGGCCGTAGGGGAAGAAGACGCGCCCCCAGGCGAGCGCGAAGCCCTCCTGTCGCGCGTAGGCCGAGGCCGCGAGGTGCAGGGCGGCCTTCGCCGCACCGTAGAGCGTGTCCGGGGCGATCGGCGCGTCCTCGCCGAGGCGCTCGGCGCTCGTCGTCCAGTCGTACTCCGCGCACGTCCCGGCGATCACCGCGCGCTCGCCGTCCCCCGCGCGGAACGCCTGCAGCAACTCGAGCGACGCGTGCAGCCAGGCCAGGTTCTCCGGTGCCGCCCAGTACGCCCCGTGCTCGGTGCACCACGCCAGGTGCACGAGCACCTGCGGGCGCACGGCGCGCACCACGCCCGCCGGATCGGCGAGCAGGTCGGCGGCGTGCCAGCGGACCTCGCCGTCGGCGGCGGGCGGCCGCCGCGCGACCGCATGGACCTCGTGCCCGGCCTCGCACAGCAGCGGGAGCGTGCGGCGCCCGAGGAACCCGCTCGCGCCGGTGACCAGGATCCGGCTCACGGGGCGAAGTCCGGGTAGGCGCGGTCCTTCTCGGCGATCGTCCGCCCGCCCGGCGCCGGCGGCCAGTCGATCCCGAAGGCCGGATCGTCCCAGCGCACGCCGGTCGCCGCCTCGGGCACGTAGTGGTGGCCCATGAGGTAGTGCACCTCGCAGTCCTCGGTCAGCGTCTGGAAGCCGTGGGCGACGCCGCTCGGGAGCAGGTAGGCGAGCCGGTTGTCCGCGGTCAGCTCGACCGCGTGCCAGCGGCAGTAGGCGGGCGAGCCCGGGCGCAGGTCGACGGCGACGTCCCAGATCGCGCCGCGCACGCAGCGCACGATCTTCGGCTCGCCGTGCGGCTCGGCCTGCAGGTGCAGCCCGCGCAGCGTGCCGGGCCGCGCGTTGAACGAGGCGTTCGCCTGGACCACCTCGAAGTCGATGCCGTGCTCGGCCAGCAGCGCGGCGTCGAACGTCCGGGCGAACCAGCCGCGCTCGTCGCCCAGCCGGTCGAGCTCGACGACCCAGGCGCCGGGGACCGGCGTCTCGCGCAGCCTCACGGGAACAGGCGCAGCTCCGGCGCCCGGGCGGCGAACACCCCGCCCCACTCGCGGATGTGCGCGAGCTGCTCCATGACCTCCTCGCGCAGGTTCCACGGGAGGATCAGCACGACGTCGGGGCGCTCCTCGTCGATGCGCGCCGGATCGGCGATCGGGATGTGCGTGCCCGGGAGCAGCCGGCCCTGCTTGTGCGGGTTGCGATCACAGGTGTAGTCGAGCACGTCGCGCCCGATCCCGCAGTAGTTCAGCAGCGTGTTGCCCTTGGCGGGTGCGCCGTAGCCGGCGATGCGCCGGCCCTGCTCCTTGAGCTCGAACAGGAAGCGCACGATCGCGCGCTTGTCGGCGGCGACCGTCTCGCCGAACGCGGCGTAGGTCGCGAGGTCGAGCAGCCCCGCGGCCCGCTCGCGCTCCTTGAGCGCGGCCGAGGCGGCGGTCTCGGGCTTGTCCGGATCGTCCGCATGGCAGCCGTAGATCCGCAGCGATCCCCCGTGGGTGGGCAGCTCCTCGACGTCGAACAGCCGCAGGCCGTGCGCGGCGAAGATCCGCGCGACGGTGGTGTACGAGAGGTACGAGTAGTGCTCGTGGTAGATCGTGTCCCACTGGCGCTGCTCGAGCAGCTGGAGCAGGTGCGGGAACTCCATCGTGATGACGCCGCCCTCGGCGAGGACCAGGCGCATCCCGCCGACGAAGTCGTTGATGTCCGGCACGTGCGCGAGCACGTTGTTCCCGAGCAGCAGGTCGGCGCGCGTCTCCTGCGCGAGCGCCGTCGCCGAGCTGACGCCGAAGAACTCGACGCGGGTCGGGATGCCCTTGCCGATCGCCACCTGCGCGGTGTTCGCGGTCGGCTCGACCCCGAGCACCGGCACGCCGGCCTGCGCGAAGTACTGGAGCAGGTAACCGTCGTTCGAGGCGAGCTCGACCACCTGGCTCGACGGGCCCAGGCCCCAGCGCTCGGTCATCGCGGCGACGTAGCGGCGGCTGTGTTCGAGCCACGAGGTCGAGTACGAGGAGAAGTAGGCGTAGTCGTCGCGGAACAGCCGGCCAGCGTCGGAGAACTGGTCGAGCTGCACGAGAAAGCAGCTGCCGCACACCCGCGCGCAGAGCGGGAAGAACGGCTCCATCGCGTGGGCGTCCTGCGGCGGCACGTTGTCGTTGGCGACGGGCGACATCCCGAGGTCGGCGACGACCGTCTCGAGCGGCGCGCCGCAGTGCCGGCAGGCGCTCACGCGCCCTCCCACGTCTTCCACGGCGCGCTCCCGGAGGCCCACAGCTCCTCGAGCTGGTGGCGTTCGCGCAGCGTGTCCATCGCCTGCCAGAACCCCTCGTGCCGGTGGGCGACGAGCTGGCCGTCGGCCGC
Source organism: Solirubrobacteraceae bacterium (assembly GCA_025455895.1). Lineage (GTDB taxonomy): Bacteria > Actinomycetota > Thermoleophilia > Solirubrobacterales > Solirubrobacteraceae > F1-60-MAGs163. Next base: position 8,017 of record JALOLQ010000013.1, on the reverse strand, counting down.
CAGGCGGTGCATCGGCTCCTGCTCCCACACGGTCTCGTCGCCGGCGATGTAGGCGCCGACGCCCGGCTCGAGCACGAAGAAGCCGCCGTTCATCCACGCACCGTCGCCGCGCGGCTTCTCCTGGAACGAGCGCACGACGTCGTCCTCGAGGTCGAGCGCGCCGAAGCGGCCGGGCGGCTGCACGGCGGTGACCGTGGCCAGGCGCCCGTGGGCGCGGTGCCGGTCCACCACCGCGGCGATGTCGAGATCGGAGAGCCCGTCGCCGTAGGTCATGCAGAAGGTCTCCTGGCCGACGTAGGGCAGCACGCGCCCGATGCGCCCGCCGGTCATCGTCGCCTCGCCGGTCTCCACGAGCGTCACGCGCCAGGGCTCGGTGGTGGAGTGGTGGACCTGCATCTCGCCGCTGCCGAGGTCGAAGGTCACGTCCGAGGTGTGCAGCGCGTAGTTGGCGAACCACTCCTTGACGACGTAGCCGCGGTAGCCGAGGCAGACGACGAACTCGGTGATCCCGGCGGCGGAGTACAGCTTCATGATGTGCCAGAGCATCGGCTTGCCGCCGATCTCGACCATCGGTTTGGGCTTGACCACGGTCTCCTCGCTCAGGCGGGAGCCGAGGCCGCCGGCAAGGATCACGGCCTTCATCGGGCGGGAGGGTATCCCCCGGCTGCGCGGAGGGCGCGCTCCGGGCTCAGCCGGTCGCGCGCTCGAAGGCCGCGATCTGCGCGAGCGTCGTCGCGCGCGCGTCCTCGCCCGCGTGATGCGCCGCGTACCAGGCCACCGTGGCGTCGAGGCCGGCGTCGAGCGCCCACCCGGGCCGCCAGCCCAGCCGCTCACGCGCCTTGCGCGAGTCGAGCAGCAGCAGGTGCGCCTCGTGGGGATGCGGCCCGGGGTCGGTCTCCCAGTCCAGCGGCTCGGGCCAGCCGGCACTGACGCGCTCGACGACGTGCGCGACCGGCCGGGCGTCGCCCTCGTCCGGGCCGAAGTTCCAGCCGCCGGCGGCGTCCGGGTCGTCCCAGAGCGCCTGGGCCAGCTCGAGGTACCCGCCGAGCGGGTTGAGCACGTGCTGCCACGGGCGCACGGCCTGCGGGTTGCGGATCCGGATCGGCGCGCCGGCGAGCGCGCCGCGCATCATGTCCGGCACGAGCCGGTCCTCGCCCCAGTCGCCGCCGCCGATGACGTTGCCGGCGCGGCCGGAGGCGAGCCGCGGCCCGTCCGGGTCGGGCGCGAAGTAGGAGCGCCGGTAGGCGTCGGTGACGAGCTCCGCGCAGCCCTTCGAGTTCGAGTAGGGATCGTGGCCGCCCATCGGGTCGTCCTCGCGGAACGGCCGGCCCTGCTCGCGGTTGTCGTAGCACTTGTCCGAGGTGACGTTCACGACCACGCGCACGTCGCCGGCCGCGCGCACCGCCTCGAGCACGTTGACGGTGCCGAGCACGTTCGTGGCGTAGGTCTCGCGCGGCTCGCGGAACGAGCGCCGCACGAACGGCTGGGCGGCCATGTGGACGAGCACCTCCGGGCGCGCCTCCGCGACGGCGCGGTCGGTCGCCTCGGGGTCGCGCACGTCGACCCAGGCGGTCGGGACGTCGCCGGCCAGCGCGGCGAGCTCCCAGAGCGAGGGCGTCGTCGGCACGTCGACCGAGAGCCCGCGCACGTCCGCGCCGAGCGCGAGCAGCCAGGTGCTGAGCCACGCGCCCTTGAAGCCGGTGTGGCCGGTGACCAGGACGCGGCGGCCGCGCCAGAAGCTCGGGTCGACGGGCATCGGGCAGCAGCGTAGCCGGGGCCCTAGGCGGAGCGGCTGCGCCCGCGCACCGCCGCGAGGATCTCGGGCGGGACCGCGCGCAGCGCGAGCGCGAGCGCGAGGAACACCGCGACGGAGGCGGCCGCGAGGACGAGATCGGGAACCCCGGGCAGCGCTCCGACGGCCACGGCCGGGAGGGCCGCGAGCACGATCCGCCCCAGCGTCCCGAGCGGCAGCCGGCGCCCGGGGCCGGCGCGGCGCAGCGCGACGTAGAGCGCCGCGCACAGCACCACGTCGGCGATCACCGCGGCCGCGGCCGCGCCGTCCGCCCCGTGGCGCGGGATCAGCACGAGCCCGGCGACGAGCACGGCGAGCAGCCCGAGCCCGGTGGCCACGACGAGCCCGCGCACGCGGCCCATGCCGATCAGCGTCGGGTTCCACGCCGCGCCGAGGAAGATCGTGACGAGCGCCGCCGCCTGGAGCTGGAGCACCGGCACGGCCGGCTCGTACTCCTGCCCGCCGAGCAGCAGGATCAGCGGGCGCGCCCCGAGGACGGCGGCGAGCGCGATCGCGATCCCCGCGAGCAGCATCGCCTCGGTGGTCCGCGCGGTGACGTAGTCCAGCCGCCCGCGGTCGTCGCGCGCGGCGACGCTCAGCACCGGCAGCACGACGGTCACGAACAGGATCGGCAGGCCGGTGAAGAGCTCGATCACCCGCGCCGACGTCACGTAGTAGCCGGTCTCGAGCTCGCTGTCGGACAGCACGGACATCAGCACGATCAGCAGCCGCACGTAGACGATCGCGAGGATCGAGGAGATCGCGACGGGCACGGCGACGGCGGCGAGCTCCCGGATCCTGGCCGCCCCCCAGCGCGGAGCGACGAGGTGGTGTCGCGCGAGCATCAGCGGCGCCGCGGCCAGCAGCACCAGCCCGGCGATGACCTGGGCGCCGAAGAACCACACGAGCCCGGCCCCGGCCAGCGCGCACGCCGCGTACGCGAGCACCAGCACGAGCTGGCGCAGCACCTCGTTGAGGGCGATGGTCCCGTTGCGCAGCTCGACCCCGAGCGGCAGCAGCATCGCCGCCTGCACGCTGATCAGGAAGATCCCGAGGCCCGCGATCGCGGTGCCCTTGACCATGGTCGCGTCGTACCCCGCGGCGAGCGCGAACCCGATCGCCGCGAGCACGCCGGCGGCGGTGAGCACGATCCGCAGGCCGAGCACGTGCGCGAGCACGTCGCGGCGCTCCTCGGGGCTGCGGCGCACCGCGATCTCGCGCGAGCCGGTGACGCTCAGCCCGGCGTCGCTCACGCCCTGGACGATCGCCACGAGCGCCATGACGGTGCCGAAGCGCCCCCAGTCGGCGACGCCCAGGTAGCGCAGCAGCAGCACCGCGGCGCCGGCGGTGAGCAGGTTCGCGACGGCGAACCCGGCGGCGCGCTGAGCGCCCCCGCGCACCACGCGGCCGGCGACGTCGCCGCTCTCGAGCACGTCGGCGGGCGCGTCGGGCGGGCGCGGGTCGGCGACGCGGTCGGCCACGCCGGGAGCGTAGTCCCCCGCGCAGCGCGATCCCCCTAGGCTCCTGCGCCATGACGAAGCGCGCGCTCATCACCGGGATCACCGGCCAGGACGGCTCCTACCTCGCCGAACTGCTGCTCGAGAAGGGCTACGAGGTCCACGGGATGGTGCGCCGCTCGTCGACCGAGAAGTTCGACCGGATCGAGCACCTGCGCGACCGGATCACCCTGCACCAGGGCGACCTGCTCGACCAGCGCTCGCTGATCGACGCGCTGCGCGCCTCGAAGCCCGACGAGATCTACAACCTCGCCGCGATGAGCTTCGTCGCGACCTCCTGGGTGCAGCCGACGCTGACCGCCGAGTTCACCGGCGTCGGCGTCACGCGCCTGCTCGAGGCGATGCGCGAGGTCTGCCCGGAGGCGCGCTTCTACCAGGCCTCCTCGAGCGAGATGTTCGGGAAGGTGCTCGAGACCCCGCAGACCGAGGACACCCCGTTCTACCCGCGCTCGCCCTACGGCGTCGCCAAGGCCTACGGGCACTTCATCACGGTGAACTACCGTGAGTCCTACGACCTGCACGCGACCAGCGGGATTCTGTTCAACCACGAGTGCGTTCGGGCCACGACGCCCCTGCTCGTCCGGGAGAGCGGGATCATCGGCGTCCGCACCGCCGAGGAGCTCGTGCCGCTGCGCCGCAAGGGCCCGAGCGTGCAGGGCTTCGAGCCCGACCGGCTGCTCGAGATCTGGGACGGCTCCGACTGGACGCCGATCACCGCCATCACCGCGACCCGCCGTCGTGCCGGCGACCCGGATCACCGGCTGCTCGGCGTCGAGACCCGCTGCGGCGTCGTCGAGACCACCGCGCATCACCATCTGCTCGATGACGACCACGAGGTCGTTCGGGCCGACCTCGTGTCCGAGGGCGACCGGCTGGCCACGTGGGGCGCCGGAACCGACGCGACCGACGACGCTCCCGAAGCCCTCCCGTGGACCGTCGTGACCCCCGAGCTCGCCGAGCTGCTCGGGCTGCTCGCCGCAGACGGCTACGTCGAGGATGGCGGAGGGAGCGTCCGCTTCACCAATGGCGACGCACGCCTGCGCTCGCGGGTGGCGGAGCTCTGGTCGCGCTGCTTTCTCGGGAGGTCCACGGAGACCACCGGCAGCTCCGGCTTCAACCCCGAGTCGCGCGTCGGGGTCCTCGACCTCACCGGTGGCGCAGCAATCGCGCCCTGGCTGCGCTCGCAGCTCTACACCCGCCGGCGCCACAAGCAGGTTCCGCCGGTCGTCCTCAACGCCGGTCCGGCCGCGCATGACGCGTTCCTCGAGGGCTACTACGCCGGCGACGGCCTCAAGCGCGGCAACGGCGCCTCGGTCAAGACCAACAGCCCGGTCCTGGCCCTCGGGCTCGTCTGGCTCTACGCGCTGCGCGGCCAGGAGATCTCCGTCTACCCCGAGCGCCGCGGTGCGGCGACCTACTACGCGCTCAACATCGCCTCGCGCGAGCGTGTCAGCGCGAAGGGTCAGCACCTGCGCCGCGATCCGGCGGAGGTGCGTCGCATCACCGAGATCGAGCCGGTGGAGGGCGAGGACGACTTCGTCTTCGACCTCGAGACCGAGAGCGGCGTGTTCGCCGCCGGAGTGGGCCGCGTCGTCGTCCACAACTCCCCCCGCCGCGGGCTCGAGTTCGTCACCCGCAAGATCACCTGGCACGCGGCGGCGATCAAGCTCGGGAAGCTCGACAAGCTCGCGCTCGGCAACCTCGACGCGCGCCGTGACTGGGGCTACGCGAAGGACTACGTCGACGCGATGTGGCGGATGCTCCAGCAGGACGCGGCCGAGGACTACGTGATCGCCACGAACGAGACCCACACCGTGCGCGAGTGCGTGGAGGTCGCCTTCGACGAGGCGGGCCTCGGCGACTTCGAGCCGTACGTGGAGATCGACCCGCGGTTCGTGCGCCCGGCCGAGGTCGACCTGCTGATCGGCGACTACGCCAAGGCCGAGCGTGACCTGGGCTGGAAGCCGACGACGACCTTCGAGGACCTGATCCGCCTGATGGTGCGGGCGGACATGGACCTGCTCAGCGGCTGAACGGCCGGCGGCGCCGGCGCACCCACGGCGCCGCCGCGCGCGCGAGCCGGTCGTCCTCGATCGTCGCGTGCACCCGGCCGCCGACGATGATCGTGCCGTCCGGGCCGTAGGCGTTCGCCCGCCACTCGCGCTCGAGGGCGGCGTCCCCCTGCGCCGCCAGCGCATGCCAGCGCCGCACGTGCCAGTGGTTCAACGGCCGGTCCGGCGGGGGCGGGGGCGGCAGAGGCCTGGCGGCGCGGGCGTGCAGCGCCTCTCGCGAGCGCAGCTTCGCGTGCAGGACGACGACGTCGTCGGCCGGGGCGATCGGGCCGGCGGGGTTCACGACGTCGTGGTTGCCCTCGGTGACGCCGGCCCCGTCCCCCGCCCGGACGATCACCTTGCGCAGCGTGGCGATCTGCGCGACGGACGCCTCGCCGCGCTCGACGAGGCCGGCCGGGTCGGGGTCGGCCTCGTGGGCGAGCGGGCGCCGGATCATCGTGAGCAGTCCGGCCGGGCTGGTGCGGTGGACGTCCGCCGACTGGAGGAAGTGCAGGAACGGGCAGTAGAGCGCGCCGGCGTCGGTGTTCTCGAGGACGTCGTGCAGACCCCGCTCGCACCACCAGAACTCGTCGGCGTCGATCGGGATCGCCCAGTCGGCGCCGGCCGCGAAGGCCTCGGCGAGCAGCGCGTTCGTCATCGCCGCCTGCCGGAACGGGCCGGTGTCCGAGCTCCACCGGACCGGGAGGCGGCGGGCGAGGCGGCGCAGGACGCGGGGCGTCCCGTCCGTCGACCCGTTGTCCAGGACGTGCACGCGCTCGACGCCGAGCGCGAGGGTGTTGCGGATGACGGGGCCGATGAGGTCCGCCGCGTCGCGGACCACCATCACGGCGTGCACGCGGGTCAGCGCAGCTCCTCGAGGTCCGCCTCGACCATCTCGCCGATCATCGCCTCGAACCCGATCCGGGGCTCCCAGCCGAGCACGGCGCGCGCATGCGACGCGTCGCCCACGAGCGGGACCGGCTCGCGCGGACGGACGAACGCGGGATCCACGCGCACGTGGTCCTCGAGCGGGCCGTCCACCCCGGCCGCGGCGAACGCCGTCTGCACCAGCTCGCGCACGGTGCGCCCGGTGCCGCCGGCGAGCACGTAGTCGCCCGGCTCGTCCGCGCGCAACGCCAGGCGCGCCGCACGCACGATGTCGCGCGCGTCGGACCAGTCGCGCACCGCTTCGAGGTCGCCGAGCACCAGCTCGTCCTCGAGCCCGAGGGCGATCGCCGCCGCCCCGCGGGTGACCTTGCGCGGCAGGAAGTGCGGCGGGCGCCGCGGTGACTCGTGGTTGTAGGTGATGCCGCCGCAGGCGAAGAGCCCGTGGTGCTCGCGCAGGGTGCGCACGAGGCCGAGCGCCGCGAGCTTCGCGACGCCGTACGGGGTGCGCGGGCGCATCGGCGAGCGCTCGTCCTGCGGGCCGGCCTGCGCCTCGCCGAAGACCTCGCTCGAGGCGGCGACCCAGACGCGCGGGCGCGGGTCGAGCGCGAGCGCGGCGGCGAGCACCGTCCCCGTGCCGCCGGCGATCGCCGCGATCGTGTCGGTCGGGTCCTCCCACGAGGCCGGGACGAAGCTCGGGGCGGCGAGGTGGTAGAGCTCGTCCGGCGCCGCCTCGGTGATCGCGGCGCGCAGCGCGGACGGGTCGCGCAGGTCGGCGACGATCACCTCGAGCCGGTCCGCGACGCCGGCGAGGTTGCGCGCGTCCTGCGCGGCGACCATGTCGAGGCCGATCACCTCGGTGCCCTCCGCGACGAGCTGCTCGGCCAGGTACGAGCCGTCCTGTCCGGCGATGCCGGTGATGAGCGCGCGGCGGGCCATGGCGGAGCGGGAGACTACCCTCGGCGGCCGTGCCCGAGCCTGCGCTCCCGACCGTGGTGCCCCGCCCGCCCGCCGTGGCGGTGCTCGGCGTGCCGCTCGCGCTCACGACGTACGCCGGCGTGCTCGACTGGATCGACGCGGCGATCGCCGCGGACTCGCGCGAGTACGTGTGTGTCGCCGCGACCCACACCGTGGTCGCCTGCGGCGAGGACCCGGCGCTGCGCACGGCGGTGCTCGGCTCGAGCCTCACCGTCCCCGACGGGATGCCGCTCGTGTGGGCGCTGAAGGCCTTCGGCCACCCGCTGCCGGACCGCGTCTACGGACCGGAGCTCATGGCGCGCTCGTGCGCCCGCGCGGCCGAGCGCGGGATCCCGGTGTTCCTCTACGGCGGGCGCGACCGCTGGGCGCTCGACCGGCTCGTCGCGCAGCTCACCGAGCGCTTCCCCGGGCTGCCGATCGCCGGGACGCTTCAGCCGCGCTTCCGCGCCCTGAGCGATACGGAGGCCGCGGCGGTGGCCGCCGAGATCAACGCCTCGGGGGCGCAGATCGTCTGGTGCGGACTCGGCGTGCCGCGCCAGGAGCAGTGGATGGAGCGCCTGCGCCCGCTGCTCGACGCGCCCGTGCTGATCGGCGTCGGCGCCGCGTTCGACTTCCACGCGGGGCTCGTCCCGCAGGCTCCGCCGGCGCTCCAGCGTCTCGGCCTGGAGTGGGCCTTCCGGCTCGCGCAGGAGCCGCGGCGGCTCTGGCGTCGCTACGCGCACCACAACCCGCGCTTCGTGCTCGGGTTCGCGCGCCAGTGGCTGGCCGAGCGCCGCTAGCCCGGAACCCAGACG
>JALOLQ010000216.1 GCA_025455895.1 Solirubrobacteraceae bacterium | reverse complement strand
GAGGTGCCGAGCCCGACGGTGCTGCGCGCCGGCGAGGCGCTGCTCGAGCTCGGCGTGCCGCTCGACAAGGCGCTGCAGATCGCGGCGGGCCTCACGAAGAGCGCCGACGAGGCGAGCCGGACGTTCGTGCGCCTGTTCCTCGAGCAGGTCTGGAAGCCGTTCGACGACGCCGGCCGCCCCGAGGCGGACTGGCCCGGGGTGAGCGACACGCTGGCCGAGCTGCGGGTCCTGATGAGCGACGCCTTCGTGGCGATCTTCCAGCGCCGGATGGACAGCGGGGTCGAGCGCGCGTTCGGCCGCGAGCTCGAGAAGCGCGCGAAGGGCTGAACGCGCCGCCCGGCGCGCGCCGCCCCCGGTGGCCCTACCCTGTGGGTATGGCCGAGAAGCGCATCAGCCCCCAGGCCGCGCGAGCGCTCGAGCGCCGCGAGGCGAAGCTCCAGGAGATGGCGGAGCAGATCGAGGACGGGACGCTCGTCGTGCGCAAGATGACCGCGGCGGAGCGCAAGCGCTTCGCCGCACGCCCCGGGCGACCCGCCCCCAAGGGCCGCACGCCGCGCTGAGCCCGCCCCGGACGGTCCTCGCGTGGACCGGATCCGCGCAGGAAAGCCGTCCGCTGCCTGGAACCCGAGGGCATGCACAGCAGGGCGGTGGCGATCGCGGTGCTCCTGGGGCTCTCCGGGGCAGCCGGGTGCGGCGGGGACGACGGCGGGGAGCGCAGCGCGACGACGGCGGCGACCGCGGGCCCGACGCGCGCAGCGTTCATCGCTGAGGCCGACGCGCTCTGCCGCCGCACGAACGCGCAGATCGCGGCCACCAACACGCGGATCACGCAGATCAACCGGACCGCGACGAGCGAGCGGCAGGCGCTCGAGGATGCCGCGCCGCTGCTCGCAGAGACCTACGACGCCCAGCGCGCCTCGGTGGCCGAGCTGCGCGCGCTCGAGCCCCCGGCCGGCGACGAGGCGGCCGTGACGCGGATCGTCGCCGGGGTCGAGCAGCAGGTCGCGGCGGTCGGGCAGGTCGCGGACGCCGCGCAGGCCGGGGACGCGGCGCGCGTGCGCGCGCTCGGCGAGGACCTGCAGACCACGCGCACCCGCGTGCGCGGCCTCTTCCAGGGCTACGGCTTCGAGGTCTGCGGGCGCGGCTGACGCGCCCGTATCCTGAGCCGCGTGGACAACCCGCTGCTCCTCGGGCCCCGCGCCCTGACCCGCACCGCCGACGAGATCGCCGCGTTGACCCGCGCCGTGGCGCGCGTGCCGGACCTGCTCGAGCGGCTCGACGCGCGCGCCGGCGAGATCGAGACGCTGCTCACGCGCGCGCTGCGCGTCGGCCGCAGCCTCGACCGCCGCGCCGCCGCCGCCACCGATGCGCTCGGCGACCTCCAGGAGCGCGTGGACCGCGCCGACGCGCAGCTCGCGAGCGCGATCGCGCGCGCCGAGGCGCTCGAGGCCCGGGCCGGGGAGCTCGACGCGCTCGGCTCGCGCGTCGAGGCGCTCGTCACCGAGGTCATGGCGCAGGCGCAGGCGATGGGGCTGCTCGGCGAGTCGATCGCCGCGCAGGCCGAGGCGCTCACCCGCCAGGCCGAGACGATCGGCGCCTCGCTGCCGACGCTCACGAAGGCCGTCGAGATCGCCGAGCCGCTCGAGGGCGCGGTGGATCGCGTCGCGTGGATCGTGGACCGCCTGCCGGGCGGGCGCCCGCGGCCCTGAGCCACCGGCGCCCGCGCCTCCGGGGGGTCAGTTCACGCCGCGCTCGCGCCCGGCCCAGTAGCGCTCGCGCACGGCCTTCTTGTCGTGCTTGCCGACGGTCGTCAGCGGGATCGCCTCGACGAAGTCGACCGACTTCGGGGCGAGCACCGGGCCCTTGCGCTCCTTGACGAAGGCCATCAGCTCCTGCGGGTCGGGCTGCGCGCCCTCCGCCGGGACCACGACGGCCTTCACCGCCTCGCCCCAGCGCTCGTCGGGGACGCCGACGACGCACACGTCGCGCACGGCGGGGTGGGCGAAGAGCGCCTGCTCGACCTCCTTCGGGTACACGTTGAACCCGCCGGAGACGATCATGTCCTTCTTGCGGTCGACGAGGTAGTAGTAGCCGTCCTCGTCGCGCACCCCGACGTCGCCGGTGCACAGCCAGCCCTCGCGCAGCGCGGCGGCGGTCTCCTCGGGCTTGTTCACGTAGCCGACGGTGACGTTCGGCCCGCGCACGACGATCTCGCCCGGCTCCCCGTCGGCGACGTCGCCCAGGTCGTCGTCCGCGCAGCGCACGTCGACGATCGCCACCGGCCGGCCGCAGGAGCGCAGCAGGTCCGGGTTCTCCCGCGCGCGCACGTGGTCGGGCTTGGCCAGCACGGTGATCTGCGCGGGGGCCTCGGTCTGCCCGTAGACCTGGAGGAAGATCGGGCCGAAGGCCTCGAGCGCCTGCTCGAGCCGGTCGGGGCCGATCGGCGCGGCGCCGTAGGTGATCGTGCGCAGGCTCGAGAGGTCGCGGTCACCCAGGCCGGGCAGGTCGAGCAGGTAGTAGAGCATCGTCGGGACGATCAGCGTGCTCGTCACGCGCTCGCGCTCGATCGCGTCGAGCAGCGCGGCGGGATCGAAGCCGCCGAGCACGACGTTCGTGCCCCCGCGCGCCCACACGGGCAGCACGTAGACGATCCCGCTGTGGGTCAGCGGCGCGACGTGGGCGCTGACCTCGCCGGGGCGCACGTCGAGCTCGAGCGTGCACGAGTAGAGCGAGGCGAGGATCGTGCTGTGGGTGTGCAGGGCGCCCTTGGGGAAGCCCGTCGTCCCGCCCGTGTACTGGATCCAGCACTCGTGGCCGGGGTCGACCACCGGATGCCCGGCCGCGCCGGACGCCGGCTCGGTGAGCCGCCCGAGCAGCAGGCCGCCCTCGGGCACCGCCTCCTCGGTGGTGGCGATCGCGAACTCGATCGAGCCCGCGGCGAGCATCGCGTGGGCGCGCTCGGCCATCGCCGCGTCGAACACGAGCGCGCGCGCCTGCGAGTCGCCGGCCATGTACACGTGGTCGTCGAGCACGAGCCGGGCGTTCAGCGGGACGATCGTCAGCCCGGCCCACAGCGCCCCGTACATCGCCTCGAGCAGGGCGGGGGAGTCGGCCATGAGGATCGCGACCCGGTCACCCGGCTTCAGCCCGAGGCGCAGCAGCGCGCGCCCGGTGCGGCGGATGCGGTCGAAGAGCTCGGCGTAGCTCAGGCGCAGGTCGCCCTGGACGAGCGCCGTCTCCGTCGGGTAGTTGCGGGCGCAGGCGTCGAGCACGCTCCCGAAGCTCCGTCCGATCATGGGGTTCCTCCTTCGTGGTCGTCCCGGATCTCGGCGAGCGCGCCGAGCGCCGCCAGGTCGCAGTCGCCGGGCACGGGCCCGTGGCTGAGGAGCACGCCGCCCGTGCCGGCGGTCGCGGCCGCCGAGGCGAGCGCCTCGGCGAGCGTCGCCCGGCCGGCGAACGCGGCGGGCTCGATGAGCGCCGCGCCCTCGCCGCCGGTCGGCGCGGCCCAGCGCGCGTAGCCCGCGTGGCGCACCGCCTCGGGACCGGTGATGAGGCCGCCCGCCTCGGCCAGCCCCAGCCGCCGCAGGATCGGCGCGTGGACGTCGGCCAGCGCGCCGGGAGCCAGGTCGCCGGCGGCGGACTCCCAGACGACGATCTCGCGGGCGCCGCGGCCCAGGAGCGCGGCGGCCAGCGCGGCGAGCACGTCGCCGCAGTCGAGCGCGGCGGTCTCGAGCGCGTCCGCGGGCACCGGGTCCGGGCCGGCGAGCTGCCGGGCGATCGTCACCGGGCCGGTGATCGAGGCCGCGACGACCCCGTGCGGGTGGAGCGCCGCGAGGATCTCGGTCAGCGTCAGCACCGCGGCGCCCTCCGGGGTCGCCGGCAGGTCCGCGTCGAGCAGGTCGTCCGGCGCGAGGTCGAGCCCGGCGAGCGCCGCGGCCTCGAGGCCGGGATCGACGTGCGTGACGACTGGCCGCTGACCCGGGCGGCGACGTCCTGCAGGACCGGGGCGAGGATCAGGCTCATGCGGCCGGCTCCGGCGGCCACTCCCAGCTGCCGAGATACGGCACGCCCTCGGGCGGTGCGTCGCGGCGCCAGGCGGCGATGAAGTCGTCGTAGGGCAGCCCGCGGGCCAGGCGCGCCTCGCGCTCCGCGGCGCGCGCCGCCGCGGTCGCGGGAGCGTCGAGGACGAGCGTGTCCGCGTCGAAGACGACGTGGTAGACCCCCCGCGCGACCTCGGCGCTGATGAGGCCCTGGCCGAGGTCGGTGAGGACGTCGGCCGGGTCGCGCTCGAGCGGGTCGCCGTAGCCGCCGCCTCCGCCGATCCGCTGGATCCAGATCTCGCCCTCCGGGATGGGCGCCGCCGGCCGGGCGGGGTTCGTGACCTCGTAGGTCCCCGGGATCGGCTGGTCGGCCACCATCGCGGCGGCGTCGTAGACGAGCCCCGGCGCGCCCTCGGCGAGCCACGCGCGCAGCGCCTCGATCCCGCCCTCGGGGCGCACGACGGTCAGCGGCGTGCAGCCCCCGCCGTACCCGCCGAAGAGGCCGCCGGTGACGGGGAAGCGGGCGCCGGTCGAGGTGACCATGAACGCGAACAGCGCGCTGCCCCACAGCGCGTAGGCCCATTCCACCGAGGCACCGCCGCGCCGGCGGCCGAACCCGTGGTTGTCCGGCGGGATCTGCCGCCACAGGCCGAGCACGGGGATCTCGGTCTCGCGGTCCTCGGTCTCGCCCCAGTCGGCGAGCGTCGCGAAGAACGGCGCCGCGGCGTGCTCGCCGTCGCGGTCGGGGTGGGCGCCGCCGCCCATCGCGTTCAGCTCGACCGAGATGTTCGCGGTGAGCTGCTGGTGCTGGGTGAGCCCGCCGTACTGGAGCGTGGGCAGCATCGCGTACCAGGGGGCGATCACCTCGGTCACGCCCGGGTTCGAGAAGAGCGCCTTGGTCAGCGCGGTGTGGACCGTCGTGTTGAGGTAGAACCCGCTCAGCATCGAGAGCGAGGTCGGGTGGTCCTTCGTCGCGCTGAGCATCGTGCCGGGCTCGAGCTCGAAGTCGATCGCGGAGACGAAGCCCGCGTTGCGCGGCAGGTCGGCGAACAGGAAGTTCATGAACTCGTTGCCGACGAGCGACTTCGTGCTGTGGGCCTGCGAGTTCATCGCGCGGTCGATCGCCGGCGCGGTCCCGTGGGTGCGCATGACGAGCCGCTCGCCGCGCTTCTCGAACTCGACGGCGACCTTGTAGAGGCGCTCCTCCTGGAGCGTGCAGTCCCCGAAGTGCACGGCTCGGTAGATCCCGTCGGGCCACAGGCCGATCCGCCGGCGGACCTCGGCCTGCGTGGTCTCCAGCACCGAGCGCAGCGTCGCGATCAGCAGCTCGGGCGAGCGCTCGGCCATGAAGTCGTGCAGGCGCTGCTCGATGTTGCGCGTGGCGGCGAGCTTCGAGCGGATGTCGATCAGCCACAGCAGCGGGTCGCGCACGTGGTTCTGGAACAGGTTCACGACGTCGCGGCGCAGCGTGTAGTCCTCGCCGATCTTCATCGGCGGGATCCGCAGCCCCTCGCCGAACGGGTCGGTCGCCCGCGGCGCGAAGCCGCCCGGGTCGATCGCGCCGTTCTCGCCCTCGTGGATCACCGTGCCCAGCCAGGCGATCTGCTCGCCCTCCCAGAACAGCGGCAGCAGGAGGGTGTGGTCGGGGTTGTGAGCCCCGCCGTAGTGGGCGTCGTTGTGGTAGAAGACGTCGCCCTCGCGGACGCCGACCGTCGGCTCGCCGGACCAGTGGCGGTTGATGAACTTCGGGACCGGCGAGGCCGCCGCGGAGAAGATGTTGACCCCGCTCGAGGTGCACAGCGCGAGGTCGCCCTCGCGGCTGTAGACGCCCGCGGTCAGGTCGCCCCACTTGGCGGCCGGGGCGGCGCTGATCTGCTGGAGCATGTCCTTGGCGCTCTCGAGGATCGCCTCGATGCGGCTCTGGGCGATCGCGATCTCGTTCGGATCGGTCACCGTGCCCAGCGCGTGCCGCTCGCGCTCGGTGCACGGCGCGATCCGGTGGTCGGCCATGATCTGGGGATCGGGCCCGTACATCACCGGCTGGTTCGTGAGCAGGTCGGTCAGGAACGCGTCCGTGGCGGGCGTGCGGCCGCCGGCGCCCGGGGTGGTCTCGGTGGCGCTCATGCGCGCTGCTCCTTGTGGATCGTGAAGAACCCGTACTCGTCCATCCGGCCGGTCCAGCCCGGCGCGACGAGCACCGTCGTGTCGGCCGCCTCGACGATCGCCGGCCCCGCGAGCTCGTGGCCGGGGCCGAGCGCGGCGTAGTCGTAGACCGGGGTCTCGACGAGCCCGGTCCCCGGCCACCAGGCCTCGCGGCCCGGGCGTCGCGCCGCGTCCACGCCGCGGTCGACCGTCGCCAGCGGCGACAGCCGCCACGGCTCGCGCGGGATCCACGCGCGCAGGCGGATCGCGTCGATCGAGACGCCGACCTCGCGGGTGAGGGCGAGGTCGCCGAAGCGGTCGCCGTACTCCTCGAAGTAGGCCTGGAGGATCGCGGCGAGGTCGTTCTCGTCCTGCATCCGCTCGACCGGGCTGGCGATCGTGATGACGTTCAGCTGGCCGGTCGAGCGCACGTCGAGCTCGAGCGAGGTGGCGATCCGGTCCGCGTCGAAGCCGTCCTCGCCGAAGTCCCGGATCGCGCGCTCGCGGAACTCGCCGGCGATCGCGTTGAAGCGCTCGTAGTCGGTGAAGAGCTGCTTGGTGAGCGGGTTGAAGAGCACCATCCAGGCCGAGCGCTCGTAGATCCGCAGCAGCTCGAGCCCGGCCGCGCCGGACGCCGAGAAGACCGAGCTGTGCGGCGGGACCACGACCTTCGCGGCGTCGAGCACCGAGGCGTAGCCGCAGGCGTGCAGCGGCCCGCCGCCGCCGAACGAGAAGACGGTGAACTCGCGCGGGTCGTAGCCCTTCAGCGTGACCTCGCGGAAGATCTCCGAGCCCATGCGCTCGTCGACGACCTCGCGGATGCGCCGCGCGGCGTCGAGCACGTCGATCCCCAGCGGCTTGGCGATCCGCCGCTCGATCGCCCGCTCGGCGCGGCGGCGGTCGAGCGCCAGCGCGCCGCCGTGGTAGCCGCCCGCGTCGAGGTAGCCGAGGACGAGGTTCGCGTCGGTGACCGTCGGCTCGGTGCCGCCCTGGCCGTAGCACGCCGGGCCGGGGATCGAGCCCGCCGACTGCGGGCCGACGGCGATCCCGGCGACCGGGTCCAGGCGCGCGATCGAGCCGCCGCCGGCGCCGATCGCCTTGATGTCCATCATCGGGACCTGCACGCGCCAGCGGTCGATCACCGGGTTGAACTCGTAGAAGCGCACCGAGCCCTGGACGACGACGCCGACGTCGAACGACGTGCCGCCCATGTCGGTCGTGACGAGCTTGTCGTAGCCG
>JALOLQ010000215.1 GCA_025455895.1 Solirubrobacteraceae bacterium | reverse complement strand
CCGCCACGCCGGCCGGCCAGCAGGCGGGGACGCCCGCGGCCACGCCCCCGGCGGCGCCCGCTCCGGCGGCGGTGACGGCCTCGGGTGCTCCCGCGCCGGCCGCCCCCGCCGCGACGCCGAAGACTCCGGCGACCGCGGCGCCGGGCGCCGCCACGCCACCGGCCGCCACGCCGCCGACCACTCCGGCCCCGCCGGCTGCGACCCCCGGCCCGCCGCCCGTGACCCCGCCGGTCTCCGGCCCGCCGCCGGCGGCCCCCGCCGTCGCCGCGGCTGCGGCCGCGAAGGAGACGACCGCGACGCCGGCGGCGACGCCGCCCCCCGCGAGCCCCGAGCCGCCGGCGCCCAAGCCCGCGACGCCGGCCGCCGCGCGCCCGGCGCCCGCGCCCCGCCCCGCGCCGGCCCCGCGGCCGCGACCGGCGCCCGCCGCCGCCGCCGCCGCGCGCCCGCGCGCCGAGGCCACCGCCACGCCGGCGGAGCACGGCTCGCGCCGCGGGCTCGTCGCCGTCGTGCTCGGCGGGCTCGCGATCATCGCGGTCGCGGCGCTGCTCATCACCCAGGTCTTCGGCGGCGACGACGCGGACACCGGTCCCGCCAAGCCGAACACCGTCGCCGCGACGACGCAGGAGGACGGCGGCGGGACGACCACCCCGGCCGCCGAGCCCGACCGGGGCACCCAGGTCGCCGTGCTCAACGGGACGACCGTCACCGGCCTCGCCCGCGCGGCCGCCGACAAGCTGACCTCCGGCGGCTACAAGCAGGTCGGCCCGGTCACGACCGACACGTCCAACCAGCAGCGACCGGCCACCGTCGTCTTCTTCGAGTCCTCCGCCCGCCGCGAGGCGCTCGACGCCGCGGAGCTGCTCGGCCTCGGCCGCGGCGCGCTCCAGCCGATGGACCAGAACGCCCGGGTGCTCGGCGGCGGGGCGCCGGTCGTGGTGATCGTCGGCGCCGACCAGGCCCAGTAGCGCGGATGCCGCCGAGCGGCCTGCACCTGGCCCGTCACGGACGGACGGCGTACAACCACGAGGGCCGCTTCCAGGGCCGCCTGCCGGTGCCGCTCGACGCGCTCGGCCGCGAGCAGGCGCAGGACCTGGCGGGCGCGGTCGCGCAGGTCGCCCCGGAGGTGCTCGTGTGCAGCGGCCTGGCCCGCGCGCAGGAGACCGCGGGGATCGTCGGCGCGCGGATCGGGCTCGAGCCGGTCGCCGACCCGCGCTTCGACGAGACCGACGCGGGCGACTGGACCGACCGGCGCTTCGAGGACGTCGTCGCCGAGGACCCGGACGGGTTCGCGCGGTTCCTCGCGCTCGATCCGGACTGGCGCTTCCCCGGGGGCGAGTCGTTCGCCGAGCAGCGCGAGCGGGTGCTGGCGGGGATCGCCGACTGGCGCGCGCGCGAGGCGATCACGGGGCCGGTGGTGATCGTCTGCCACGGCGTGGTGATCCGGCTCGCCCTCACCGCGCTCCACGGGGCCGACCCGGCGGCGCCCGGCAACGGGAGCCTCGTCGCGCTGTGACGCGTGCCGCGCAGGCCGTCTTCGCCGCGCTCGTGCTCGCCGCCTTCGCGGCGTTCTTCGTCGCCCAGGAGCTGAAGACCTCGCCCTCGGTGGTCCAGCGCTTCCAGATCCTCCCGCTCGTCTCGCCGAACGGCGACGGGCGGCTCGACCGCCTGCGCGTGACCTTCCGGCTCAAGCGCGCGGACACCGTCGACGTGGCGATCGTCGACGACCAGGGCGACGAGGTGAAGGAGCTCGTCTCCGGGCTGCGGCTCGGGGCCTACACGCAGATCGAGCCGAGCCTCGCCTGGGACGGGACCGACGCCGCCGGGCGCCCGGTCCCCGACGGCGCCTACCGCGTGCGGATCACGCTGCGCGACCAGGGCCGCAACGTCATCGTCCCGCGCAGCTTCCGCGTGGACCGCACGCCGCCGGAGCCGCGGATCGTCTCGATCGGCCCCGACCCCGGCCGCGGCCCGGAGCTGCTGCCGCGCCGCGACGGGCGCCCGGCGCGGATCCGCCTCAACGCCCCGTCGCGCGACGGGCGCCTGCTCGTGTACCGGATGTGGCCCGGGGCGCCGGAGCTCGCGGACGCGCGGCCGATCCCCGACGGGGCGACGCTCGTCACCTGGGACGGGCGCCGCGACGGGCGCGTCCTGCCGGCGGCGCCGTACCTCGCCGTCGCCGAGGTGCGCGACAAGGCCGGGAACATCGGCACGTCGGTCCCGCTCGACGCGCGCGGGCGCCCGGTGCTCGTCTACGGGCGCGAGCTGCCCGGACGCGGCGGGATCACGATCCGCCGGCTCGCCGCGCAGGTGCCGCTGCTCGCGCAGCGCGCCGGCACCCGGGCGCCCGTCGGCGTCGACGCGCGGCGGCTGCGCTACGACTGGTCGCTGCGGCGCACCGGGGCGGCGCCGAGCCGCCGCGGGAGCGCGCGGCGGGCGATCGTCCGGCTGAAGCTCCCGGACGGGAACTCCGGCGTGTACCTGTTCGACGCGCGCCGCGGTCCGTTCTCGGCGACCGTGCCGCTCGCGGCCGAGGACCGTGAGCGCCACCGCGTGCTCGTCGTGCTGCCGGCGATGACCTGGCAGGGCCGCAACCCGGTCGACGACGACGGCGACGGGCGCCCGAACCTCCTCGGCGACGGCCTGCCCGTGCGGCTGGCGCGCGTCTTCGGGACGCCGCGCGTGCCCGGCTTCGCCGACCGCGAGGCGCCGACGCTGGCCTGGCTGGACCGCGAGCGCCACCGCTACGACCTCACGACCGACGTCGCGCTCGCGATGGGCACCGGGCCGCGGCTCACCGGCCATTCCGGCGTGCTCGTCGTCGGCGACGCGGTCTGGCTGCCGCCGCGGCTGCAGGCGCGGCTGCGGCGGTTCGTCGCCGCCGGCGGCACGCTCGCGAGCGTCGGCGTGCAGTCCTTCCAGCGCCAGGCGCGGCTCACGCCGCGCCTGCGGCTCACCGACCCGACGCCGCCCGCCACCGCCGACCTCTTCGGCGCGCGCGTCGGGCCGCTGCGCCCCGGCCGCTTCGACCTCACGAACGCGGTCGACGAGATCGGCCTCTTCCGCGGCACCAGCGGGCGCTTCACCGGCTTCACCGCCGCGGAGGTCACCGAGGCCGGGGGTCCACGGCTGCTGGCCTCCGCCGTGGACGCGCAGGGACGGATCGTCATCGTCGCCCAGCGCGTCGGCCGCGGCACCGTGATCCGCTTCGGCCTCCCGCAGCTGCCCGCGCGGCTGCGCACCGACCCCGACGTCCAGGCGCTGATGGAGCGCACATGGGACCTGCTCTCGCGCTGATCGCCTGCTCGCTGCTCGCCGGCGGCGCGCTCGTCGCGGGGTCCGCCCGCGCCCGCGCCTGGCTGCTCGTCGGCGCGCTCGTGCTCGCGCCGGTGATCCTCGCGGTCCACGTCCGCGACGCCGAGCAGCTCGAGAGCCTGCGCGACCAGCCGGCCGTGCTGGGCGCCGCCGGCGTGCTCGGCCTCGGCGCGGTGATCCTGCTCGCGCTGCTCTTCACGCGCGTCCCGGCGGCGCTGCCCGTCGCCGTCGCGCTGACGCTGCCGTTCCGGATCCCGATCGCCGTCGGCGGCTCGACGTCGAACCTGCTGCTGCCGCTCTACCTCGTCGTCGCCGCCGGGGTGCTCGCGTACGCCGCGCCGCGGATCACCGGGCGCGTGCACGAGGCGCCCGGGTGGCTCGAGCGGGTGCTCGCGCTCGTGCTCGTGCTCTACGCGGCGCAGACCGCGTACAGCTCCGACACCGATCGCGCGCTCGAGAACGTCGTCTTCTTCTACGTGCCGTTCGCCGCGCTCTACGTGCTGATGGCCCGCACGGCGTGGACGGCGCGCGTCGCGGGGCTGACGCTCGGCGTGCTCGCCGGCCTCGCCGCGGCGCTCGCGGCGATCGGCTACGTCGAGTACGCGACGCGCCACCTGCTGCTGAACCCGAAGGTGATCGCCTCGAACCAGCTCGAGGACTACTTCCGCGTCAACTCGCTGTTCTTCGACCCGAACATCTACGGGCGCTTCCTGGCGATCGTGCTCGTGCTGCTCGTCGCCTGGATGCTCTGGCGCCG
>JALOLQ010000214.1 GCA_025455895.1 Solirubrobacteraceae bacterium | reverse complement strand
CAGATGATGAAGGGCATGAAGGAGGTCGAGATGATCGACCTGCCCGCGGGCGAGGCCGTCCAGCTGAAGCCCGGCGGCTACCACGTGATGCTCATGAAGCTCAAGGCGCCGATCACCGCGGGCATGACCGTGCCGGTCACGCTGACCTTCGAGAAGGCGGGCCGGGTGACGGTGGATGCCGTCGCCAAGGACAGCTGAGGCCGGCCTGCGGGCCCGCGCGGCCGTCGTCGTGGCCGCGCTCGCCGTCGCCGGCGCCCTCGGGGCGTGCGGCGGCGGCGAGGCGCCGCCCGCGGGGCGGGCGATCGTGATCGACGTGCCGCGCGGCGCCGCGGCGCAGATCGCCCGCGGCGAGGACCCCGGGCTCGTGCCGGCGCGGATCGACGCGCGCGTGGGGGACACGCTGAAGCTCGTCAACCGCGACGTGCGCTCGCACGCGATCGGCCCGTTCCTCGTCGGCCCCGGCCAGCGGGTCGAGAGCCGGCTCGCGCGGGCCGGCACCTACGAGGGCGACTGCACGCTGCACCCGGAGCGGCGCGAGGTGGCGATCGTGGTGCGCGAGCGATGAGGCGCGTCGCGGCGGCGCTCGCCGTGCTCCTGGCCGTGCTCGGGGCGCTCGTCACTCCCGCCGGCGCCCACGAGGGCGACCCGCGCTACCGCTCGGAGGTCCGCGCGCCGGCGCCCGCGGTGCCGGGGCTCAGCGTGAGCGTCGTGAACTACGACGACTCGCTCGAGCTCGTCAACCGCTCGGGGCGCGACGTGGTCGTCCAGGGCTACGACGGAGAGCCGTACGCCCGCGTGCTCGCCGACGGCACGGTGCAGCTCAACCGTCGCTCGCCCGCGACCTACCTCAACGACGAGCGCTACGGCGACGTCGCGCCCCCGGCGGACGCCTCGGCGGCCGCGCCGCCGCGCTGGCGCACGGTGGACCGCACGGCGCGGCTCACCTGGCACGACCACCGCATGCACTGGATGAGCCGCTCGCGCCCGCCCGCGGTGTCCGACCCCGCGGTGCGCACGAAGGTCTTCGACTACGCGATTCCGCTCGAGGTCGCGGGCCGGCCGGTCACGCTGGCCGGCACGCTGTGGTGGGCCGGGGAGCCGGGCGGGGGCATGCCCGCCGCTGCGGCGGTCGCGCTCGGCGCGCTCGCGCTGAGCGCCCTCGTGGTCGTGGTGCTCGTGCGCCGCCGGCGCCGCTAAGCGGAGGCCGAGCCGCCGCGGGCGAGGCGCACGACCGGGGCCTCGAGCTCCGGCGTCCCGGCCTGCCGGTAGCCGTCGCGACCGGCGCGCTTGGCGGCGTAGAGCGCCTCGTCGGCCCGCTCGACCAGCTCGGCCGCGGTGCGCGCGGTGTCCGGGAAGACGGCGCCCCCGATCGAGACCGAGACGTCCCCGACGCTGTCGGCGGTGACGGTGTGGACGGCACGGTTCAGGCGCGCGGCGAGCGCCCCGAGCGCCTCCGGGCCGGCTCCGGGCGCGAGCAGCGCGAACTCGTCCCCGCCGATCCGGCAGGCGATGTCCGGCGTGCGGCACCACGAGGACAGGCGGCTGGCGACCTCGCGGATCACGCGGTCGCCGGTGCGGTGGCCGGCGACGTCGTTGATCGCCTTGAGGTCGTCGAGGTCGATGAGCAGCAGGCCGAGCGGCTCGCCGGTGCGCCGTGCACGCGCGAGCTCGCGGCCGAGGTGCTCGTGGAACGCGCCGTGGTTGAAGAGGCCGGTGAGCGGGTCGGTGCTCGCCCGGCGCTCGGACTCGCGCAGCAGCTGCTCGTGCTGCACGATCGTCAGCATCAGGCGCGCGAGGACGAGCGCCAGCACGGCCGCGGCACCGAGCACGATGTCGGCGGGCAGGTCGCCGCTGAGCGCGAGCGTCGAGAGCAGCGCGAGCGCGCCGGCGCCCGCGCCGACGACGGCCGCCTCGCCGAGCCAGCGGTGGCGCGGCGTGGGCTCGGCCGCCTGGGCCGGCGTGAGCCGCGGATCGCGCAGCGCGGCGAGCGCGAGCAGCAGCATCGCCCCGCAGGTGAGCAGGTCGTAGACGTCGCTGTGCGTCGTCATCCACACCGCGTCGGCGGCGAGCACGAGCACGAGCCCGGCCACGAGCAGCGAGCGGCCGGTGGTCCAGCGCAGGTCGCTGCGGAAGGCGGGCAGCAGCAGCAGCCAGAGCAGCCCGAGGTCGAGCGCGGCGTAGGAGACGTCGAGCACGCGGGTGAGCGGCTCGGCGCCGGCCGCGAGCGTCCCGTCGCGCACGACCCACCACATGAGCAGCGCGCTGCCGAGCATGACGATGACGACGTCGAGCGTGCGCGCCCGGCGCTCGCCGCCGCGCTCGGCGCGCCCCAGGACGACGAGGGCCGCGACCGCGAGCGGGTAGAAGCCGAGGTAGAGGGCGTCGGCGACGGAGGCACCGGCGGGGGCGCCGCCGGTCAGCTCGAGCGCGGCGAGGAGCAGCTCGGCGGCCAGCCAGCAGCCCAGGCCGAGCGCGAGCAGCGTCCACACGCGCCGGTCGGTGCCCTGCGTGTGCGCCCGTGCGAGCAGCGCCGCGGCGACGGCGACGAGCAGCGCCGGGTCGTCGAGCACGGTGAGGACGAGGTCGGACGTCGCGTCGGCGGGCAGTGCCATCGCCAGCGCGAGCGCGAGCGCCGACACGGTGGCGACCGACCACAGCAGGGCCACGGCCGCTCTCGCGGGTGCGCGGATGATCGGGTTCTGGCGCGGCTCGGTCACGGTGTCCACCGGTCCTACGCCCGGTTCATCGGCGTCCGGGGCCCGCGCCTTGAGCGGATGTCCGCCGCCAGTGGACGCTCGCGCGCGCCGAACGGCGCTCAGCGCGCGCCGAACGGCATCACCAGGGGTCGACGAAGCGGTGCGCGCGATCCGGCGCGGGGGCGGCGGCCGCCGCGGCGAGCGTCGCGGCCAGCCGGCTGCGCGTCTCGGCGGGGTCGATCACGTCGTCGATCTCGAACAGCGCGGCGGCGTTCACCGCGCGCGCGTTCTCCTCGGCGGCGGCGGTCAGCTCGCGCACGCGGCGCTCGCGCTCGGCCTCGTCGGGGATCGCCTCGAGCTCCTTGCGCAGCGCCAGGCGCACGGCCCCCTCGAGCCCCATCGGGCCCAGGTGCGCGCCCGGCCAGGCCACGGTCAGCAGCGGCTCGTGCGTGCTGCCGCCCATCATCGCCTGGGCACCGAGGCCGTAGCCGCGGCGCAGCACGACGGCGAGGATCGGCACGCGCAGCGCGGCGGCGGTGACGAGCAGCCGTGAGGTGTGGCGCACGAGCCCGGTGGCCTCGTGCTCGGGCCCGACCATCATCCCCGGCGTGTCGACGAGCGAGAGCACCGGCAGGCCGAACGCGTCGCAGAGCTGCAGCAGCCGCGCGGCCTTGTCGGCGGCGTCGCTCGTGATCGCGCCGGCCATGTGCCGCGAGTCGTTGGCCAGCACGCCCACCGGCCGGCCGTCGATCCGCGCGAGCGCGGTCAGCAGCTCGGGCGCGAAGCGCTCGCGCAGGACGGTGACGCTGCCCGCGTCGGCGAGCGTCTCGAGCACCGGCAGCGGGTCGAACGCGCGCCGCGCGCGGGCGGGGACGAGCTTGCGCAGGCGCTCCTGGCCGGGCGCCGGGCCGGGCGCGCCGGGACCGCGGAAGTAGCCGAGCAGCGTCTTCGTCACGGCGACGGCCTGCGCCTCGTCCTCCACGAGCACGTCGATCACGCCGTTGGCGGCCTGCATCGCCGCGGGCCCGACGTCGTCGGGGTCGACGTCGCCGAGCCCGCCGCCGGCGATCATCGCCGGGCCGCCCATGCCGAGCGACGAGTGCTCGGTGGCGACGATCAGGTCCGAGCACCCGGCGAGCACGGCGTTGCCCGCGAAGCAGCGCCCGTGGACGATCGCGATCCGCGGGACGAGCCCGGAGAGCCCCGCCCAGAGCGCGAAGGCTCGGACCTGGAGCGCGGAGACGACCGGGTGGTCGGTGTCGCCGGGGCGCCCGCCGCCGCCCTCGGCGAAGAGCACCGTGGGCAGCCGCAGGCGCTCGATCAGCTCGAACAGGCGGTCCTTCTTCTGGTGGCCGACGGCGCCCTGCGTGCCGGC
>JALOLQ010000213.1 GCA_025455895.1 Solirubrobacteraceae bacterium | reverse complement strand
GAGGCGCCGAAGGACAAGCCGCGGCCGAAGCCCGAGCCGGTGATCCCGCCGCTGCGCGCGCAGGGCAACCCGTCCCCGGGTACGCCGCCCGCTCACGCGAACGCCGGCGGGCAGGGGCAGGGCACGCTCGAACCCGGCGCGCCGGCCGGCACGCCGCCGGCCCACGCCAACGCCGGCGGAGCGGCCGGTTCCCCGGCCGCCGCCCAGGGCACGCCCGCCGGCAACGGCAAGGGCACCGGCAAGCCCGGCGCCTGAGCGCGATCGCGCCGGGCCGCCGCGATCTCGTCCAAGTAGTTCCTGACATCGGGCCCGCGACGTCGTTCCTTCCCTGAGGCTCTGCCTCGACGATCGACGTCACCGGCCCGCTTCGCGCGTGCCGGAGCCGCAGCACCGGGCGAGCCCCCACCTCACCGGGAACCGCGGTACGGCCCCCGTCGCCCCTTGGCGGGGGCCGTCGTCGTTCGGCCCCGGGCGGTCAGACCTGCTGCTCGTGCACCGCGGGCTGCTCGCGCACCGCCTCGCCGGGCTCGCGCAGCGGCGCGGCCATCGCGTGGAAGCCGCCGTCGACGTGCAGCACCTCGCCACTGATCGCCCGCGCCCCGTCGGAGAGCAGGAAGCACACGGCGTCGGCGACCGGCCCGGGATCACCCGGGTCCCAGCCGAGCGGCGCGGTGGTCTCGAACGCGTCGAGCAGCCGCTGGAAGTCCGGGATGCCGCCGGCGGCGCGCGTGTGCAGCGGGCCCGCCGCGACGAGGTTGACCCGCACGCCGCGCGGGCCGAGGTCCCGGGCGAGGTACTTCGCGACGGCCTGGAGCGCCGCCTTCGCGACGCCCATCCAGTTGTAGACCGGCCATGCCCGGCCGCCCGCGTCGAAGTCGAGCGCGACGAGACCCGCGCCCTCGGGCGGCGCGAGGTCCCCGACGACCCGCGCCAGGTGGCTGAGCGACACGGCGCTCGTCTGGAAGGCGGTCCCCGCGGACTCGGGCCGCGCCGCGGTGAAGTCCCCCGCGAGCGCGTCGCGCGGCGCGAACGCGACGGCGTGCAGCGCGCCGTCGAGGCGCCCCCAGCGCTCGCGCAGCTCGCCGGCCAGGCGGTCGTGGTGATCGGGGCGCGTGGCGTCGAGCTCGAGCACGTCGGCGGCGCGCGGGAGCATCCGCGCAGCCTCGCGCGTCTTCTCCATGTCGCGGTCGAAGCTCGTCAGCACGATCTCCGCGCCGGCGAGCTGGGCGCGCTCGGCGGCGGCGAAGGCGATGCTCTCGGTGTTCACGACGCCGGTGATCAGCAGGCGCTTGCCGTGCAGCATGGGACGGATCTCCTGGGGTTCGGTGGTCGGGCAGGTCAGGGAGCGGGATGGCGGGCGCGCACGCGCGCGTCCTTCGCGCGGGCCTCGTCGGCGAGGTCGGCGCGGGCGCGGTCGAGCGCGGCGCGCAGCGCGGGGTCGGCGACGGCGAGGATCCGCGCGGCCAGCAGCCCGGCGTTGCGCGCGCCCGCGACGCCGACGGTCGCCACGGGCACCCCGCCGGGCATCTGGACGATCGACAGCAGCGAGTCGAGGCCGTCGAGGTGCGCGAGCGGGACGGGCACGCCGATCACCGGCAGGCTCGTGACCGAGGCGAGCATGCCGGGCAGGTGCGCGGCGCCGCCGGCCCCGGCGATGAGCACCTCGAGACCGCGCGCCGCCGCCCCCTCGCCGTAGGCGAGCATGTCCTGCGGCGTGCGGTGCGCGGAGACGACGCGCACCTCGTGCGGGACGCCGAGCCCGGCGAGCACCGCCGCGGCGGGCTCCATCGTGGGCAGGTCCGAGTCGCTGCCCATGACGATCCCGACGAGCGGGCCCGGTCCGGCGGCGGTCATGCCGGGCTCCCGAGGGCGCCGGCCGCGCGCTGGGCGATCTCGCGCGCCGCGCCGGCCGTCCCGGCCAGCGCGGTGACGTGGCCGAGCTTGCGGCCCGGCCGGGCGGCCTTGCCGTAGAGGTGCACCTGGGCGCCCGGGACCGCCAGCGCCGCGGCGAGCCGCGCCCGCGGGTCGCCGCCGTCCCGGGGCCCGACGACGTTGACGGTCGCCACGGCGGGCGCTCGCAGGGTCGTCTCGCCCAGCGGGAGGTCGAGCACGCCGCGCAGGTGGTTCTCGAACTGCGAGGTCGCGGCGCCCTCGATCGTCCAGTGCCCGGAGTTGTGCGGGCGCAGCGCGAGCTCGTTGACCAGCAGCCGGCCGTCCGAGACGAACAGCTCGACCGCGAGGATGCCGGTGGCCCCGAGCCGCTCGGCGATCAGGCGCGCCAGCGCCTGCGCCTCCTCGGCGAGCGCGGGCGGGATCGCGGCCGGCGCCCGCAGCTCGCGGCACATCCCCGCGGCCTGGACGGTCTCGACGACCGGGTAGGAGACGAGCTCGCCGGACGGGCTCCGCGCGACCATCGCGGCGACCTCGAGGTCGAGCGGCACGCAGGCCTCGGCCAGCCATTCGCCGCCGGTGGCGAGCACCGCCTCGGCCTCACCGGGGGTGTGCACCATCGCCACCCCGCGGCCGTCGTAGCCGCCGCGGCGCGCCTTGAGGACGACGGGCCAGCCGTGGCGCAGGGCGAAGCGCGCCACGGCGGCGGCGTCCTCCACAGGCGCGAAGGCCGGGACCGGCAGGCCGAGCTCGTCCCCGAGCAGGCGCCGGGCGTGCAGCTTGTCCTGGGCGGCGAGGGCGGCCTGCGCGGCGGGACGGACCGCGATGCCGCGGCGCTCGAGCGCCTCGAGGTGCTCGGTGGGGATCCGCTCGTGGTCGAAGGTCACCACGTCGCACGCGGCGGCGAGCGCGGCGAGGTCCTCGAGGACCTCCGGCGAGCCCAGGCGGCAGGTCGCCCCGGCGGCGACGGCAGGCTCGTCGGCCGACGTGGCGAGCACGACGACCTCGATCCCGAGGTCGATCGCCGCACGATGGGTCATCCGCGCGAGCTGGCCGGCGCCGACGATGCCCACGCGCAGGACGGTGCCGGCGCGGCGCGGCTCGCCGGCGGACCCGGGGGTGGTGAGGGTGCCGGGGGTGCTCACGAGGTGAAGTACTCCGCGCGGCTCACCCACACGTCGGAGACGAAGACGACCCCGGAGCGCTGCCCGAACAGCGTGCGCAGCCCGGCGAGGACCGCGTCGACGCGGTCGTCCGGAGCGACGGCGATCAGCAGCCCGAGCGCCGCCTGGTCGTTGAACAGCAGCCGGCCCTCGTGGTACCCGTGATGCCCGAGCCCGGAGACGTTCGACACCGCGGTGTAGCCGGTGACGCCCGCCTCCTGGAGCAGCTCGCGGACCTGCGCGGCCTCCGTTCCCTCGACGACGACCTCGATCTTCGTCATCCGGGTCAGTCCCTCACGGCTCATGCCGTCACCGCCATCGCGTTCGTGGCGGCCTCGCCGCCGGCCTCCCCGGCGGCGGGCGCCGCCGGGCTCACGTCCTGCTCCTCGAGGTAGGGCACCCAGGTGCCGTCCGCCTCGCGCCGCAGCCAGGGGTCGCCGGGCTGCTCGCGCGCGGTGATCGCGACCCATTCGCCGCCGAACAGGTGCTGGAGCACCGGGTTGCGCGCGACGATGTCGTCGATCCGCGCGAGCGGCGCCTCGACGATCGCCAGCAGGCGCACCGGCTCGTGGTAGAGCCGCTCGCCGTCGAGCGCGCCCTGGGCCGGCAGCCCGAGCCGCAGGTCGCCGCCGGGCCCGCGCAGCACGCCGAGCCCGGAGACGACGTTGTGGAGCGTCTTGTTGCCGGCCCCGAAGACCTCGGGGTCGACGGTCGAGAAGTAGTACTGGCAGTTGATCCACTGGGCGACGACGAGCGGCGCGGTGAGGATCGTCTCGAGCATCGCGCCGTCGGCGTCCACCGCGGCGTCGTAGGAGTGCAGGAACGCGCGGCACTCGAGATCGAGGCCCTGCGTCAGGTGGCGGCCGCCGACGATGAACGCGCCGTTGCGCGCCAGCCCCCACTCCGGCCGGATCTGCGCCCAGTCGCGCCCGCGGGTGCGCGCGCGGCGATGGGCGGCGCGCGCATCGCCCGGGTCGGGCGCGCCCGGCAGCCGCCGCAGGCGCTCGGCGCTGTTGGCCGC
>JALOLQ010000212.1 GCA_025455895.1 Solirubrobacteraceae bacterium | reverse complement strand
GGAAGTTGCGGACCTCGCTGCGCCCGTAGTTGAAGATCAGCGTGCCCCAGTCGGGGTGCGCGCCGCGGCGCGGGTCCTCATGCTCGTAGAGCGCGGTGCCGTCGAAGCGCGCGAGCGCCCACTCGTCGCGCGGGAAGTGCGCGGGGACCCAGTCGAGCAGCACGCCGATGCCCTCGCCGTGCAGGTGGTCGACGAACGCGCGGAAGTCGTCGGGGTCGCCGTGACGCGGGGTCGGGGCGAAGTACGAGGTCACCTGGTAGCCCCACGAGCCGCTGAACGGGTGGCTCATCACGGGCAGCAGCTCGACGTGGGTGAAGCCCATGTCGTGGACGTAGTCGGCGAGCTCCTCGGCCAGCTCGCGGTAGCTCAGCGGCCGGTCCCCCTCGAGCGGGTTGCGCCGCCACGAGCCGAGGTGGACCTCGTAGACCGACATCGGCTCGCGCAGCGGGTCGCTCGCCGCGCGGCGCTCGAGCCAGTCCTGGTCGGTCCACGCGTGGCGCGAGCGATGGACGACCGAGGCCGTCTGCGGCGGATGCTCGCTGGCGAAGGCGAACGGGTCGGCCTTCAGGTGCAGCGCGCCGTCGGCGCTGCGGATCGCCAGCTTGTAGCGCGAGCCCTCCGGGACGCCCGGCACGAACAGCTCCCAGATCCCCGAGGCGCCGAGCGAGCGCAGCGGGTGCAGGCGCGTGTCCCAGCCGTTGAAGTCGCCGGTCACGCTCACCGCGCGCGCCGAGGGCGCCCAGACCGCGAACGCCACGCCGGCGACGCCGTCGACCTCGATCGCGTGCGCGCCGAGCTTCTCGTAGAGCTCCTCGTGGCGCCCCTCGCGCGCGAGGTGCAGGTCGAGCTCGCCGAGCGTCGGCAGGAACGCGTACGGGTCGCGCAGCGTGAAGCGCCGGTCCTCGCCGTAGTCGACGTCGAGCTCGTAGGCCAGCGGCAGCGCGGCGCCCGGGACGGTGCCCGCGAAGACCCCGCCGGGGTGCAGCTGCTCGAGCGCGACCTCGTCACCGGCGCCGGTGCGGACGGTCACGGCCTGCGCCTCGGGCCGGTAGACGCGGACGACCGCGCCGTCGTCGCCGGGATGGGCGCCCAGGACGCGGTGGGGGTCGGCGAGCGTGCCGGCGAGCAGCGCGTCGATGTCGCCCGCGAGCGTCACGCGGCGACGTCCTCGTCGAGGATCCGGGCGATCCCGGCGACCGGGATGGCGACCCACTCGGGGCGGTTGTCGCGCTCGTAGGCCAGCTCGTAGACCGCCTTCTCGAGCTCGAAGATCGCGATCAGCGTACGCGCGTTCTCGCCCCCGGGCAGCAGCGCCGCGTCGACCGTCTCGTGGTAGCCGCCCGTGAACGCCGCGCGGGCCTCGTCCACCCAGCCCTCGGGGACGTCCGCCCCGCGCTGCTCGCGCGCGGCGACCGCGACGTAGGCGATCGAGCGCAGCATCCCGGCGACGTCGCGCAGCGGCGAGCGCTTGCGGCGGCGCTCGAGCAGCGGGCGCGCGGGCTCGCCCTCGAAGTCGAGGATCACCCACGCGTCGTCCGGGCGCAGCAGCGTCTGGCCGAGGTGCAGGTCGCCGTGGGTGCGGATCGCCATGCCGCCCGCGCCGATCCGCGCCAGGCCCGCGAGCCGGTCGCGCAGCTCCTGGCCGCGGCCGGCGATCGGCGCGAAGCGCTCGTCGTCCTGGGGCAGGTCCTCGAACGCGCGGCGGATCTCCTCGTCGATCGTGGCGACGATCAGCGCCACGCCCTCGCCGCCCTTCTCCTCGGGGGCGAAGTCCGGGTCGCCGCCGTCCGAGCCGAGCACGCGGTGCATCTCGCCGACGACGCGGCCGAGCTCGCGCAGCCGCGCGGTGAGCCGCGCCGGGTCGCTCGCGAGGTCGTCGAGCGCCACCTCCCAGCCGTCGCTGCCGCTGACGAAGCGCTGGGCGACGCCGAGCGTCGCCTCGAGCAGCTCGCCGCGGTACTCGTACCAGCCCTCGAGCGGCGCGATGTTGCGGAAGCCGTGGCCGTCGAGGAAGCGCAGCATCTCGAGCTCGGGGTTCTCGCCCGGCTCGAGCTTGCGAAAGCACTTCAGGATCAGCGAGTCGTCGAAGACGATCGAGCTGTTCGACTGCTCCGCGCCGAGCGCGCGCACCGGCCGCGGCAGCTCGCCGGCGGTCGCCCCGCCGGGGCGCAGGAAGCGCACGCGCGAGGCCGGGCCCTCGATCTCCGCGCAGGCGAGCATCAGCTCGCCGAGCTCGGCGGCCGCCTCCGGCTCGGCCAGGGCGTCGATCACCGCGACCTCGCCGACCTCGGCGACCGGCGCCGTCGCACCGCCGTCCCCGAGCGTGAGCACGAGCTGGTAGAGCTCGTGCGTGCCGGCGTGGAAGCGCGCCTCGACGAGCGCGACGACGAGCGGCGCGGCCTCGGCGCGCAGGGTGAGCACGTCGAGGACGTGGACGCCCTGGAGCTCGCGCGACTTCGAGGCGAACCAGCGCCGCTCGCGCAGCCACGCCTCGAGCGTCGGCTCGTCGAGCGCCTGGACGATCTCCGCCGGGGCGCTCATGCCGTCGCCTCCGCGGCGCCGGCGGGGGACGCGGCCTCGGGCTCGTCCTCCTCGCGCTCGGGC
Source organism: Solirubrobacteraceae bacterium (assembly GCA_025455895.1). GTDB lineage: Bacteria > Actinomycetota > Thermoleophilia > Solirubrobacterales > Solirubrobacteraceae > F1-60-MAGs163. The sequence goes on along the minus strand of JALOLQ010000212.1, from coordinate 1,505 downwards.
ACGAGCAGGAACCAGAAGAACCCGCGCGGCGCGAGCGTCAGCAGGTAGGGCAGCTCGCCGATCCGCGGGAACGCCGTGTTGCCGAACATCTCGGTCGGCGTGTGGCCCTCGTAGCGCGAGAGGTCCAGCTCGACGGCCTGCGCCGCGCGGCCGAGGTTGTGGACGCAGAGCGCGATGTCGTCGGCGTAGGTGCGGATGTGGGCGAAGATCTGCGGGTTCGAGGTCGGGATCGGGTCGTAGGCGCCCTGGCCGAACACCGGGTGCGCCTTGCGCAGCTCGATGAAGCGCCGCAGCCAGCGCAGGAACGAGGTCGGCGTGCGCAGCTGCGCCTCGACGTTCACCGCCTGGTAGCCGTAGACCGGGTCCATGAGCACCGGCGCGTAGAGCTGCGCGAAGTCCGCCTGCGAGAAGCCGCTGTTGCGGTCCCCGGTCCACTGCATCGGCGTGCGCACGCCGTCGCGGTCACCGAGGTAGACGTTGTCCCCCATCCCGATCTCGTCGCCGTAGTAGAGGACCGGGCTCCCCGGCAGCGAGAAGAGGATCGCGTGCATGAGCTCCATCTCGTCGCGCCCGTTGTCGAGCAGCGGCGCGAGCCGGCGGCGGATCCCGAGGTTGAGCTTCATCCGCGGGTCCTTGGCGTACTCGGCGTACATGTAGTCGCGCTCGTCGTCGGTGACCATCTCGAGCGTCAGCTCGTCGTGGTTGCGCAGGAAGAGCCCCCACTGGCAGTTGTCGGGGATCCCCGGGGTGCGCTCGAGGATCTCGTAGATCGGCGCGGCCTCCTCCCGGCGCGCCGCCATGAACATACGCGGCATGACCGGGAAGTGGAACGCCATGTGGCACTCGTCGCCGTCGCCGAAGTACTCGACGACGTCCTCCGGCCACTGGTTGGCCTCCGCGAGCAGCACGCGGTCGGCGTACTCCTCGTCGACGGTCCGGCGGATGCGCTTGAGGAAGTCGTGCGTCTCGTCGAGGTTCTCGCAGATCGTGCCCTCGCGCTCGTAGAGGTAGGGCACGGCGTCGAGCCGGAAGCCGTCGAGGCCGAGGTCGAGCCAGAAGCGCAGCACGTCGAGCATCGCGTCCTGCACCTCGGGGTTCTCGAAGTTCAGGTCCGGCTGGTGGCTGAAGAAGCGGTGCCAGTAGAAGGCGCCGGCCTCCGCGTCCCACGTCCAGTTCGAGGACTCGGTGTCGATGAAGATGATCCGCGCGTCCTCGTAGCGCTCGTCGGTGTCCGACCAGACGTACCAGTCGCGCTCGGGGCTGCCCGGCGGGGCCGAGCGCGCACGCTGGAACCACGGATGGTCGGCGGAGGTGTGGTTGAGGACGAGGTCGGCGATCACGCGGATCCCGCGCTCGTGGGCGGCCTCGATGAACGCGCTGACGTCCTCGATCGAGCCGTAGTCGGAGTGGACCTCGAAGTAGTCGGCGATGTCGTAGCCGCCGTCGCGCAGCGGCGAGGCGTACATCGGCAGCAGCCAGATGCAGTCGATCCCCAGCCAGGCGAG
>JALOLQ010000211.1 GCA_025455895.1 Solirubrobacteraceae bacterium | reverse complement strand
GAAGAGGGCTTCAAGATCCTGGAGAAGTACGGCGTCGAGTACGCCGACCGCTCCGTGTCCATGCACGAGGCGGCGCGCCGCGCCGTGGAGAAGATCGGAACGGGGGCCTGAGCGATGTCGATCCTCATCGACGAGAGCACCACCTTCATCGTCCAGGGCATCACCGGCCGCGAGGCCGTGAACCTCACGCGCGAGTGCCTGGACTACGGCAAGGGCGCGAAGGTCGTCGGCGGCGTGACGCCGGGCCGCAAGGGCCGCGAGGTCCACGGCGTGCCGGTGTTCGACACCGTCGCCCAGGCGGTCGAGCACCACGGCGGGCCGATCGACGGCTCGGTCGTCACCGTCCCGCCCGCGTTCACGAAGGACGCCGTCTTCGAGGCGATCCAGAACGGCATCAAGATCATCGTGATCGTCACCGAGCGGATCCCGCGCCGCGACGTCGCGCAGATGGTCGAGCTCGCCGGGATGCACGGCGCGCGGATCATCGGCCCCAACTGCCTCGGGATCATCGTCCCCGACGTCATCAAGATGGGCGGCATCGGCGGCCCGGCCAAGGACGCCGCCAAGGCCTACACCCCCGGCCCGATCGGCGTGATCTCGCGCTCGGGCGGCATGACGACCGAGATGTCCTCGACGCTCACCGCGGCGGGGCTCGGCCAGTCGACCGCCGTCTCGATCGGCGGCGACGCGATCATCGGCTCGGCCTACGCGGAGCTGATGCCGTTCTTCGAGGCCGACCCGCAGACGCAGGGGATCGTGATCTACACCGAGCCCGGCGGCCGCATGGAGGCCCAGCTCGCCCAGTGGGTGACCGAGAACGACTCGCGCCTGCCGATCGTCGCCTTCATGGCGGGGCGGTTCATGGACGAGATGCCCGGGATGAGCTTCGGCCACGCGGGCACGATCGTCGAGGGCAAGGAGGACACGGCGACCGAGAAGATCGCGCGCCTCGCCGAGGCCGGGATCACCGTCGCCGAGGAGATCTCCGAGATCCCCGGCATCATCAAGCAGAAGATCGCGGAGAGGAGCGGGGCATGAGGGCCGACGCGACGTTCATCGGCATCGAGGTCGACGACGCGGCGGCCGCGGACGCCGCCGTGGCCGCGAAGCTCACCGAGGTCTGCCCGGTGGACATCTTCAGCCAGGCCGGCGACGGCTCGCTCGAGCTGGTCGAGAAGAACCTCGACGAGTGCGTGCTCTGCCGGCTGTGCCTCGACGCCGTGCCCGGCAAGGTCACGGTGCTGAAGCTCTACGACGGGGGCGCCGCGCTGTAGCAGGCCGGCGGTTGCTCCGTAACAGCCTTTACTCTACGGTAAAGGCGTGCCCCGGATCTCCTCCAAGAACCAGGTGACCCTGCCCGTCGCCGTGCTCGAGGCCGTAGGCCTCAAGGCCGGCGACGAGGTGGTGATCGAGCCGGACGACGGCGGGATCGTGGTGCGGCGCAGGGCGCGGGATCCGCGCGCGGGCTTCGGCGTCTTCGAGGGCCTCTACCCGCCCGGGTACCTCGAGGATCTGCGCAAGGACTGGCGCCGGTGATCTGCGTCCTCGACGCGGACGTCGTGATCGCCTCGCTCGACCGTGCCGACCCGAGTCATGAGCGTGCGGTCTCGGAGGTCTGCCGCGTGCGGGACGGCGGCACGCGACTCGTGATGAGCGTCGTGAATCACGCCGAGGTGCTCGTGCGAGCGAGCCGTGACCCGGACGCACTGGTGCGCGCCGAGACGGCCGTCCGCGAGATCGGGATCGAGGTGGTCGGGGTCCCGCCCGGGCTCGGGCGCGCGGCGGCAGCCTACCGGGCGTTCGGCGTCGACCTGCCGGACGCGTTCGCCCTCGCGACGGCCCAGCAGCTGGGAGCGAGCCTCGGCTCGTTCGACGAGCGCGTCCGGCGCGCACTGACCTCCGCAGAGATCGCTCCCGCCTTCTGACCGGCAGGAATCCCGGCCGGGACGTCGCATCCCGGCTTGATGGACCGACGCCGACGTGCCGGGGCCGCGCTCGCGGCCGTCCTCCTCTGCGCGCTCGCCCCCGCGGCGGCGCGGGCCGCGACGTTCACGGTCACGACGACGGCGGACACCGTCCCGGGCACGCCGTGTGCCGCCACCTGCTCGCTGCGGGCGGCGGTCGAGGCGGCGAACACCTTCGGCGGCGCGGACGCGATCGTCGTGCCCGCCGGCCGCTTCCTGCTCACCGGCGGCCCGCTCGACATCCAGAAGCCGACGACGCTCACCGGCGCCGGCGCGCGCAGCACGACCATCGACGCCGGCGGGCTCAGCCGCGTCCTCCAGGTGACGACCGGATCCGGATCGCTCACCGCCGCGGGCCTGACCCTCACCGGCGGGCGCGCCGACGCCGGCGCCGCCCTGCGCGTGGACGCGGGCGCCGACGCGTCGCTCGCGAGCGCCGCGGTGCGCGGCAACACCACCCCGTCGTCCGGCGGCGGCGACCGCGAGGGCGCGATCTCGGTCGGCGGGTCGCTCGCGCTGCGCTCGGTGACGGTGAGCGGGAACAGCGCGACCGCCACCTCCACGCAGGCCGTGGCCCAGGGCGCCGGCATCCGGGTGGACGCGACGGGCGCGCTGATCGCGGACGTCGCGACGATCGCCGGGAACGTGGCGCGCGCGTCCGGCGGCGGGGCGAGCGCCGAGGCGGTCGGCGGCGGGCTCTGGTCGGCGGGGATGACGACGCTGCGGCACGTGACGCTCGCGGACAACACGGCGAGCGGGACGGGCGGGGCGAGCGCACGCGGCGGCAACCTGCATCGCGAGGACGGGACGCTCACGATCACGGACACGATCCTCGCGCGCGGAACGCCCGAGGGATGCTCCGCGTCCGCCGGCGACCCCGTGCTCGGCGACGGCCCGAGTCTCGACGGCGACGGCACCTGCGGCCTGCCCGACGGCCCGCTGACCGACGTCGACGCCGTCCTCGGGACGCTCGCCGACGCCGGCGGGCCGGTCGACACCGCCGTCCCCCAGGCCGGGAGCCCGGCGCTGGACGCCGCCGGCACCTGCCCGGACGAGGCCGCCGACGCCCGCGGCCAGCGCGCCCCGAGCGGCGCCGCGTGCGATCTCGGCGCCGCCGAGGCGGGCGCCGACCTCGCGACCACGATCACGCTCTCGCGCACCGAGGTCGCGCCGGGCGCCGACGTCGCCTTCGCCGTGCGCGTGGAGAACCGCGGGCTCGACGCGGCCCCGTCGGTCGCGCTGACGCTCGCGCCCGGCGCCGGCGCAGAGGTCGTCACCGTCGTCTCGTCCGCCGGCACGTGCGCCGGCACCGCTCCGATCACCTGCAGCCTCGGCGGCCTGCCCCGGCGGGGAACCGCCCTGGTGCTCGTCGTGCTGCGCGCCCCGGGCACCGGCGCCGCGGGGCTCGCTGCAGCGGTCGCCGGCACGCTCGCGGACCCCGACCCGCTCAGCGGCCCCGCGACCGCGCAGGCGACCATCGTCACCCCGCCCGACCTCCAGGCGCCGCTGCTCACCGGGATGCGCCTCGCGCTGAAGCCCTCCTCGCGGCGCGCCGGGCGGGTCACCGTGCGGCTCTCCGAGCGCGCGACGGTGGACCTCATGGTCGAGCAGCTCATCCCCGGTCGGCGCCGCGGGAGCAGCTGCCGCACCGACCTGACCACCGGGCGGCGCTGCTCGATCGTGCGCGAGGTCTTCAGCTCGAGCCGGGAGACGGCCGCGGGCGACCTGCGGCTCGCCCTGCCGCGGCGGATCGGCCGCGGCAGCCTGCGCAGCGGCAGCTTCCGGGTGCGGGTCAGTGCGACCGACGCAGCCGGGAACCGCTCGCCGAGCGCGACCCGCAGCTTCAGCCTGGCGGCGCCGGCACCGGCGGCGCCGGCCGCGCCCTGATCCGCCGCAGCCGGCGGATCACGCGCCACGCGGCGACCAGCAGCGCGACGACGAGCAGCAGCGCGAGCACCGGCAGCGCGATCGCCACGACCGAGAGGCCGAGCGAGAGCACGTCCTCGATCAGCGAGAGGACCGGGTTGCCGACGCCGGCGGTGGTGGCGGTCGAGAACGGGCGGATCGCCATCCGCGTCCCGTGTGAGGTCTCGGCGGCGACGAGGCCGATGATCGTCATCAGCGCCGGCGAGACGTCGAGCGCGCTCGACGAGGAGAGCGCGGCGA
>JALOLQ010000012.1 GCA_025455895.1 Solirubrobacteraceae bacterium | reverse complement strand
GGGCAGGGATGCCCGCGGAGGACCCTCAGCAACATGGCCTTCGTGAAGGCCATGTTGCTCTGTGACGACCGTCACGGAGCGGGGCCGATCCGCGGGTACCGTCGGAGGCATGGAGCTCACGCTCTCCAGCGGCACCGAGGTGGTGATCCGGCCGATCCGGCCGGACGACAAGGCGCGGCTCGCCGCGGCGATGGCGCGGCTGTCCGACGACTCCGTGCGCAAGCGCTTCCTGGCCCCCAAGCCGCGCCTGAGCGGCACCGAGCTGCGCTACCTCACCGAGATCGACTACATCGACCACTGGGCCGAGGTCGCGGTCCTCAAGCGCGACCCCGAGGCGATCGTCGGCGTCGCGCGCTGGATCCGCGATCCGCGCGACCCGGCGAGCGCCGAGGCCGCGATCGTCGTCGGTGACGCCCTCCACGGGCAGGGCCTCGGCCGCGCGCTCGGCGCGGCGATCGCCGACGCGGCGCGGCCGCGCGACGTGCGGCGCTTCACCGCGACGATGCTCTCGGACAACGTCGCCGCCCAGCGCCTCTTCGCCGCCATCTCCGAGCGCCTGCTCGTCGAGCACGACGGCGCGACCGACGCCGTCGTCGCCGAGCTCGCGGCCTGAGCCCGGCCCCGGGGCCGCGCGGGTACGCTCGCGAGCGTGGCGTCCGGGTACACGCTCACGCTGCGCCGCGAGGGGGCGACGGAGAAGCAGCACTTCGCCGATCTCGAGGCGGCACTGGACGCGCTCGAGCGCGAGGGCCGCGCGTTCGCGAACACCGAGCGCCGCGAGACCACCCAGGCGTTCCTGCGCGAGTACGAGCCGGTGCAGATCGTCGCGCTGCGCGCCGAGCTGTCCGGGCCGGGCGTGCGTGCGGGCGTGGACGTGCGCGGCGACGGCTCGGCCGAGGCGTACACCGGGCGCCTGCGCCGCCGGCTGATCGCCCAGCAGGACGGCGAGAGCCCGTACGCCGCGCTGCGGCGCACGCTCGCGGTCAGCCCGGGTCGCTGAGCAGCGCCGCGTAGGGCCCGCGGCCGGTGAGGCAGGCCGCGCCGCAGCGCGCGCCGAGCGCGACCGCCTCGGGCACCGCCCAGCCGGCGCCGAGCGCGTAGGTGAGCCCGGCGGCGAACGCGTCGCCGCAGCCGTAGCTGTCCACCGGCGGCCCGGGGAGCGGCGCCGCGCGCCACGCGCCGGCGCGTCCGTCCGCGGCGGTCCAGTCCCCGCCGGCGGCGCCGCGCGTGCGCACGACGAGGCCCGGCGCCAGCTCGGCCGCGAGCTGGTCCAGCGGCTCGCCGGGATCGCCGGCGCTGCCGACGAGCACGTCCACCGCCACGCCGGACTCGCGGAGCACCGTGCCCGCCCGGGCGGTCGCGACCAGCACGCGCGCCGCTCGCGCGGCCCGCAATGCGCCCGCGTCGCCGCCGGTGACGTAGACCGCGTCGAGCCCGGCGATCCGCTCCCACGGCAGCGGGTCGTCGCCGTGCGGGACGAGCCGCGGGTCGAGGATCGTGATCGTGCGCTCGTGGTCGGCGGTGAGGTGGGTGACGCCGCGCCGCGTGCGCGCCCCCGGCCGCGTCGCGGCGTGCAGGTCGAGCCCGTGGCCGGCGAGCTCGGCGCAGGCCCGCGGGCCGAGCGCATCGTCGCCGACGACGGTGTGGAAGGCGGCGCCGCCGGCCAGTCGCGCGAGCTGGACGGCGGCGACCGCGCCCCCGCCCGCCGCGAGCTCGAACGCCTGCGTCGCTCCGGTGATCTCCCCCACGGCCGGGACGCGCTCGGTCACCGCGAACTGGATCCACTCGACGTGGCCGACGACCCCGACGCGGGGCCGCGCGGGGCCCGCCTCGCTCACAGGTGCAGCGCCGGGCCGTTGCGGCGCAGCCAGCGGCGCTCCTCGCGGTAGCCGGGGCGGTGGCGCTCGAGCAGCGCCCAGAAGCGCGGCGAGTGGTCGAGCACCACGAGGTGGCACGCCTCGTGCCAGACGACGTAGTCGAGGATCGCCTCGGGCGCGAGCAGCAGCCGCCAGTTGATCGCGATCGCCCCCTCGGCCGAGCACGAGCCCCAGCGCGTGCGCTGGTCGCGGATCGAGAGGCGCTCGTAGCCCACGCCGAGCGCGGCGACCGCCGCCTCGAGCCGCGCGCCCGCCTCGGCCCGCGCCGTGCGCCGGTACCAGCGCTCGATCGCCGCGCGCGCGGCGACGGGATCGCCCGGGACGAGCAGGGCGTCGCCGCGGCGGTGCGCGCGCGTGCGGCCGTCCTGCGCGACGAGCCGCAGCGACGCCCCGAGCAGCGGCACGGTGCCGGGCGGGCGGGCGATCGCCGCCCGGGCGCGCTCGGCCTCGGCGACGCGGCGCTCGATCCACGGGCGCAGCTCCGCCACGGCGGCCTGCGCGTCGCGCTCGCGGGCGCGCCGCGGGAGCAGCACGACGACCTCGCCGTCGTGCTCGACGCGCACCCGGACGCTGCGCGCCCGGGGCGCACGGCGCACGGTGTAGGCCAGGCCGGCGGACGCGGGCATCGGCGCCTGAGGCTACCCGCGGCGCAGGCGGCTACAGCACCCGCAGCGTCGCCAGCGACGTGTCCCGCGCGACGATCGAGCCGCCCTCGTCGCGCGCCGCGAGCAGGTAGTCGACGGCGTCGGCGCTCACCCGGAAGCCTTCGAGCACGAGCGGCACGCCGGGCGGGTAGACCTCGACCGATTCGGCCGCCACGTGGCCCACGGCCTCGCGCAGCGGCAGCTCGCGGCCGATCGCCTTCGCCAGGCGCCGCGCCTGGTAGGGGTGGATCACCGCGCGGTCGTCCATCGCCCGGAACGGGTTGGCGGGCGGGTCGCGGCGCGCGCCGTCCGGCCGCACCGCGGCGCCCAGGACGTCCGCGAGCGCCTCGACCGTGGCCGTCACCGCGTCGCCCGCGAGCTGGAAGGTCGTGATCAGCGTGATCGTGTTGACCCCGGCCTTCTCGATCACGATGTGGCGCTCGACGAGCGCGTCGGCGACCTCGTACCCGGAGAGCGCGTAGCGCGCGAGCCCGAGCGTCGTCTTCACGCGGTCGGTCCCCGCCGCATGGCCCGCGATCGCCTCGAGCCAGGCGGGATCGTCGAGGAACTCGAGGTCCGGCAGGCGCTCGCGCAGCGCGGCCTTGAGCTCCGCGGTGCGCGCGATCGCCAGCCCGAGCGCCGCCTCGCCCTCGGCCGCGAGCGTCCGCACCGCGGCGTCGGCGCTCGCCAGCAGGTGGTAGCTCGGCGAGGTGGTCACGTATTCGCGGTAGGCCTCCTCCATCAGCTCGGAGTCCACGCGCTCCTCGCGCCAGTGCAGCAGCCCCGTCTGCTGGAGGCCCCCGGCGAGCTTGTGGGTGGACTGCACGGCGACGTCCGCCCCGGCGGCCATCGCGCTCAGCGGCAGCTCGGGATGGAAGTGCAGGTGCCCGCCCCAGGCCTCGTCGACGATCAGCATCGCGTGGTCGCTGAGGTCGTGGACGGCGCGGGCGATCGCGCGCGTGTTCGCGGCGAGCCCCTCGTAGGTGGGGCTCGTGTAGATCACCGCGATCGCCTCCGGGTAGCGGCGCAGGCCCTCGGCGATCTCCTCGACGCTCGGCGGCAGCAGCGCCTCGAAGCGCGGCTCGTACGGCGTCGGCAGGAAGCGGAAGTCGATGTTGAACGCCTTCAGGCCGTTGAGGATCGAGTGGTGGATGCTGCGGCCCACGAGCACGAGCGCGTCCTGGCGCTCGAGCGCGAGCATCCGCAGCACGATCCAGTTCGAGCCGCTCGAGCCGTGGACCGAGAAGACCGAGCGGTCGGCCCCCTGGGCCTCGGCGGCGAAGCGCTCGGCCTCGCCGAAGATCCCGGTGTGGTCCACGAGCGTGCCGAAGAACCCCGCCGAGATCGAGACGTCCGAGGCGTAGAAGTCCTCGACGCGCTCCTGGTCCTCGAGGATCGACGGCGTGCACCAGCGGTGGTAGCGGCCGACGTCGCGGTTCAGCACGCGGACGATCGGCGAGGACGTGGGCTGCGGCATGACCCTGCGATCATGCCCGGTCATGGCGAGGTCCGTGGTGCCGCTCCCGGCCGAGGTGCGTTCCCCGTTCCAGGTGTACGTCAACGGCGTGCCCCAGCGGGCGGGCGACGATTACCAGGTCCAGGACGGCGCGCTCGTGTTCGCGCGCGCGCTGCGCAAGGACAAGGTCAGCGGCCGGCGCTGGCTGCTCGGGGCCTACGGCATCGGCACCTACCGCCAGGACGACTCGGTCGACGTGCGCTGGACGCGCGAGAACGGCACGGCGGCGGTCGCCGAGCGGCTGGAGATCGCCGAGACGGTCGAGTGACCGGGCGCTACGGGCAGCCGTAGCCCTGCGGGGCGCCCTCGCCGTGGGCGGCCCGCTCGTAGGCGTACTGCGGCATGTCCTCCCCGTCGGCGTACGAGACGAGCTTCAGCTCGTGCAGGTCGCCCTCGAAGTCGACGAGCGGCTGCGGGTGCGGCGCGTTCCCGTCGAGGAGGACCTCGATCTCCCGCTCGCCGAGGGGGTTCTCGGGATGCTCGGCCAGGCGTGCGCGGATCTTCGGCTCGGTCATGCGGCGAGTATCCGCCGCCCCGCGCGCCGCGCCATCCGCAGCGCTCCGCACCGCGCGCTGCGGAGGACTACGCGTCGTGGTGCAGCGCCTCGAGCGTGCCGCCGTGCGTGCCGGCGCGCGCCCACGGCCGCGAGAGCTTCAGCGCGCTGAGGATCGCGCGCGTCGCGGGCGAGCGGTTCAGCGTGTAGAAGTGGATCCCGGGCGCGCCGCCGGCGAGCAGCTCGGCGCACTGGAGCGTCGCGTAGGCCACGCCGAACTCGGCCACCGCCTCCGGATCGTCCTCGCGCGCGTCGAGCTCGCGGGCCAGCTCGGCGGGGATGACCGCGCCGCACAGCGACGTGATCCGGCCCAGCTGGGCGAGGTTCGTGATCGGCAGGATGCCGGGGATGATCGGCACCTCGATCCCGGCCGCCCGCGCGCGCTCGACGAAGCCGAAGTAGGCCTCGTTGTCGAAGAAGAGCTGCGTGATGAGGAAGTCGGCACCCGCGTCGACCTTCGCCTTCAGGTGGCGCAGGTCGTCCTCGGGGCTCGTGGCGTCGATGTGCGTCTCGGGGAACGCGGCCGCGCCGATCGCGAACGGGTAGTCCGCGCGGATCAGCTCGACGAGCTCGCGCGAGTACTCGAGCCCCCCGGCGGTCTTCGTCCACTCCTCCTGCCCGGCGGGCGGGTCGCCGCGCAGCGCGAGCACGTTGTCGAAGCCCAGCTCGGCCATCCGGTCGAGCGTGCTCCGCAGGTCCTCGGTGGTGGCGCTGACGCAGGTGAAGTGCGCCATCGCCTCGAGGCCGTACTCGTCGCGGATGCGCGAGACGATCTCGATCGTCTTGTCCCGCGTCGAGCCGCCGGCGCCGTAGGTGACCGACACGTAGGCGGGCTCGAGCGGCTTCAGCCGGGCGATCGCCTCGTAGAGGTTCTGCTCGCCCTCGGGGGTCTTGGGCGGGAAGAACTCGAACGAGAAGACCGGCTCGGAGCGGTCGGCGAGGATCCGGTCGATGCGCACGGCGCTACATGCTAGGCGGCGGACACCCAGCGCTCGGCCACGTCGCCGGGCTCGGCGGCCACGCGCTCCAGGCGCCCGGTGGCCTCCAGGTGCGTCAGGTAGCAGAGCGTCTCGCTGAGCCACCAGTTCGCGTTGTCCGCGGTGATCGCGTCGCCGTAGACGAGCGGGACGGCCGCGAACGCGGTGATCGGGCCGTGGTCGCGCACGACGGTCAGGCACGCCTCGAGCCGCTCGGCGACGAGCACGCGGTTGGCGGTGATGTGCGCCTGGATGTCGGTGAAGGTGCGGCCGTGGCCGGCCAGGCACAGCCGCATGTCGAGGTCCTCGACGCGCCCGAGCGACTCGAGGAACTCGCCGACCGGATCCGGCGTGTGGCCGTAGTCGTAGTAGAGCGAGACGCGGCCGAGCAGGTGGTCGCCGGAGATCAGGATCCGGCGCTCGCGCTGGTAGAGGCAGACGTGCGAGGGCGCGTGGCCGGGCGTCTCGACGACCTCGAAGGTGCCGAGGTCGGTCTCGACCTCCACCCCCGGGAGCAGGTCGCGGTCGGGCTCGACGATGCCGGCGATCCCGAAGCCCTGCCCCTTGCGCGCTTCCTGGTAGGCGCGCAGCGGCGCCTCCGGAACGCCGCTCATTCGCGCGATCTCAACCCGCCGTTCCATCGCGGCGTCCGGGTCCTGCGCGGCGCGGGTCATGTGCTCGTGATCCGGGTGCATCCACAGCTCGCAGCCGGTGCGCTCGAGGATCGTCGCCGCCTGCCCGTAGTGGTCGCTGTGGGCGTGCGTGCAGACGAGCAGCTTCACGTTCTCCACCCGCAGGTTCACCTGCGCGAGCGCGCGCTCGAGGTGCGCGAACGAGCCCGGCTCGTGCATGCCCGTGTCGAACAGGACGATCCCGTCGCCGGCGGCGACCGCCCAGGCGTTGCAGTGCGGCACTCCGGGCCAGGGCAGCGGCAGGCGCAGCCGCCACACGCCGGGGAGCACCCGTTCGCCGCGGCCCAGCTCACGCTTGCGGGACGGCTCGGACATCGCTGCCCAACCTAGCGGTAGCCTGCGCGCGGCAGCCGAGACGACGAGAGGACCCAGATGACCGACGCCCAGACCGCCCCGGGCCTGCGGGGCGCCATCGACGAGGCGCAGACCGCCCGCGTGGCCGCCGAGTACTTCGACGCGATCGCCCGGCACGACGTCGAGGCCGCGGTCGCCTGCTGGAAGCCCGGGGGGCGCGAGAACGTCCGCGGGCAGGTGGACACCACCGCGCCGGACGGCGTGCGCGACTTCCTCACCGGGATCCTCGCCCCGTTCCCGGACCTGCGCTTCGAGGTCCTGGAGACGACGGTCCAGGACGATCGCGCCTGCGTGCGCTGGGAGGCGACGGGCACCTTCACCGGCGTGCCCTTCCAGGGCGTCGAGCCGACCGGTTCGCCGCTGCGGATCGAGGGCGTGGACGTCGTGATCGTCCACGACGGCAAGATCATCGAGAACAACGCCTACGCCGACGGCATGAGCCTGGCCCGCCAGCTCGGGCTGATGCCGCCCGACGGCTCGAAGGCCGAGCAGGCGATGAAGCAGGCGTTCAACGCCAGGACGAAGGCGGCCGCGAAGCTCGGCAGCGCGCCGGTCGAGGAGGTCGCCGACGGCGTCTGGCTGCTGCGCGGCGGCTTCCCGGGCAAGACGATGAACGTGTACCTCCTGAAGGACGGCGAGGGCGTGATGCTGTTCGACGCCGGGGTGCGGTCGATGACCAACGCGGTCGCCGCCGCGGGCGCCGAGCTCGGCGGGATCACCCGCGTCCTGCTCGGGCACGGCCACCCCGACCACCGCGGGACGGCCCCGTTCCTCGGCGTCCCGGTGCTCTGCCACGAGGCCGAGAAGGCCGACGCCGAGGCGGACGGCGGCGCGCACTACTTCCACTACGAGCGCCTCAACCCGCTCGGCAAGGTCCTCATGCCGCGGCTCCTGGTCGGCTGGGACGGCGGGCCGGTGACGATCTCGCAGACGGTGACCGAGGGCGACGAGATCGCCGGCTTCCGGGTGATCCACCTCCCCGGCCACGCGCCCGGGATGATCGGGCTGTGGCGCGAGTCCGACCGCGTCGCGCTGACGAGCGACTGCTTCTACACGCTCGACCCGCAGACCGGCCTCAAGGGCCGGGCGCGCGTGCCCCACGCGGCGTTCAACGAGGACACCGAGCAGGCGCGCGCCTCGATGCTGAAGCTCGCCGCGCTCGAGCCCGCCGCCGCCTGGCCCGGGCACGCGGACCCGCTGCGCGGCGACGTGAAGGGCCTGCTCGAGACGGCGGCGGCGACCACGTAGTGGGAAAGCGCAGCCGGCAGCGCGGGCGCGCGGAGAGGCTCGAGGCCCCGACCGCCGAGTACCGCTCGGAGGACGGGGCCGTGCTGACGCTGCGCTGCGTGCTCACGCCGAAGACCCGCACGCAGTACGCCGCGCTGCTGCACGGCAACGTGCTCTCGCAGGAGGACGCCTGGCACCGCGCCGTCGAGTTCCTGTTCGAGCGGCTCGCCGTCCGCTGGGAGATCGCGGGCGTCCCGACCGAGGGCCAGCGCGAGCTGCTCGCCCGGCTGCGCGCCGCCACCCCGGACGAGCGCGCGTTCGTGCGCACGGCCCTGCGCGAGCACTGCGCCGAGTGGTTCCCGGACGTCGAGGCGCCGTAGTGGGCGCGGCGCTCACGCCCGACGAGGCGCACGCGGTCGTCACCGAGATCCTCGACCCGGCCGCGTTCGCCGACCTGCTCGCCGGCTACTGCCTCGAGGTCGAGGAGGAGCAGCACGTCGTGGTGCGCTCGAGCGCGATGGCCCTGCCGCTGCTGCTCGAGCTCCAGCGGGCGATCCTCGAGCGCGGAGCCTGGCCGCGGCTGGACACCGAGCTGCCCGGCCAGTCGCGCGGCTTCTACGCGCACGCCCGCGACGTCCAGCTCGACGACTTCGACGACCTCGCGATGGCCGAGGCGAAGGGGCTCGACGCGGTGCTCGGGATCCAGGCGCCCTACGACGCGCGCGAGCTGGCGGGCGTCGACCCGCAGCGGATCGCCCGCGCCGCCCGCGCACGGCGCCCGGTGCGCGAGCGCACGCTGAAGAAGCGCTGGTGCTCGACGCTCTGGCCGACGCCCGCCGCGGCCGAGCGCGCCGGGATGACGCTGCACGACTTCGCCGCGTTCGTGCGCGCGGCGACGTTCCTCGACCAGTCCGATCCGGTCGCGGCCTGGCGCGGCCTCGCGCGCTTCCAGGCGGTGCTGATCGAGCGCCTGGCCGGCGTGCGCGAGCTGCGGATCGAGGCCCCCGGCACCGACCTCACGCTGAACGTGAAGGGCCGCACCTGGGTGAACTCCGACGGGCGGCGCAACATGCCGAGCGGCGAGGTCTTCACGGGCCCGCGCGAGGCGAGCGCCGAGGGGCACGTGCGCTTCACCGTGCCGTCCTCCCCCGCCGGCGTGTACGTCGAGGGCGTCGAGCTGACGTTCCGCGGCGGCGAGGTCGTCGAGGCGCGCGCCGCGGCGGGCGAGGAGCACCTGCGCGCGGCGCTGGCGACCGACGACGGCGCGCGGCGCCTCGGCGAGATCGGGATCGGCACGAACTTCGGGATCCGCCGGCCGGTCGGGGCGATCCTCTTCGACGAGAAGATCGGCGGAACCGTGCACCTCGCGCTCGGCCGCAGCTACCCGGAGACCGGCGGGAAGACCGTCTCGGCGCTGCACTGGGACCTGATCTGCGACCTGCGCGACGGCGGCCGCCTGAGCGCCGACGGCGAGCCGCTGCTCGTCAACGGGCGCTTCGTCGGGCTGCAGGCCCCCGGTTGACGAGCGCCGCCGCGGCTGGCAGCGTGCGGGCCATGCACCCGTTCCGCCGCGCCGTCGAGGCGCGCGACCTCGATGCGATGGTCGCCGAGCTCGACCCCGACGTGCGCCTCTACTCCCCCGTCGCCTTCAAGCCGTTCGCGGGCGCCGAGGCCGTGCGCGAGCTGTTCGTGAACCTCTTCGAGGTGTTCGAGGGCTTCCACTACGTCGACGAGCTCTCCGGCGAGGGCTCGCACGCGCTGATCTTCCGCGCGAGCGTCAACGGCAAGGAGATCGAGGGCCTCGACCACATGGTGTTCGGCGAGGACGGGAAGGTCACCGAGTTCACGGTGATGCTGCGCCCGCTCTCGGGCCTGGCGGCGATGGGCGAGGCGATGGCCCCGCGTGTCGGCCACCTGGCCAAGGACGTGCCGTCGAAGGCCTGAGAGCGCGGCGTGCACGCCTTCGTCCTCGGCCTCGGCCTCGGGGCGCTCGTCGCCGCCCAGGTCGGGCCGGTGTCGCTGCTCGTCGTGCGCTCGGTCCTGCGCGGGACGCTCGCCGTGGGCCTGGCGATGGCGGCGGCGATCGGGCTCGTCGACCTGCTCTACGCGATGGCCGGCGTCGCCGGCGCCGCGCCGCTGCTGCAGATCGGGCCGCTGCGGCTCGTGCTCGGCCTGCTCGGCGCGGGCGTCCTGGTGTTCCTCGGGGCGCGCACGCTGTGGTCGGCCTGGCGCGTGCGCCTCGGCGCGGAGACCGGCGACGAGGTCGCCACGCCCGCGCGCGGGTTTCGCACCGCGCTCGCCGCGACCGCCTCGAACCCGCTGACGATCGCCTCGTGGGCCGCGGTCTTCGCCGCGACGAGCACCGCGGGCGCGACCGACACGACGGCGGGGACGCTCGCCCTGCTGGCCGGGATCGGCCTCGGGAGCTGCGCCTGGTACGTGGTGCTCGTCGCGGTCGTGGGCGCCGGCCGCCGGCACCTCGGCGAGCGTGCGCTGCAGCTGGTGGACGTGGTCGCCGGCGCCGGGCTGATCGTCTTCGGCGGGCTGCTCACCGCCCGCACCCTTGATGATGATTGAGCCCGCGGAGCGGGCGGGATCATCATCAACCGTCGGTCAGCCGGTGGTGATCGCCCAGATCGCCAGGCCGGGCAGGCCCAGGCTCAGTGCGGTGAACGACACGATCGCGATCGCCTTGTAGAGCACGTGGTCCTTCGCGTCCGGCCGGAACGCCAGCGGGAGGAAGAGGATCGGGTTGACGATCGTCCCGAACGCGATGCAGCCCCGGATCCAGGCCGGCATGTCGGGGACGGCGGCCTGCACCGCGATGAGGATCAGGCCCATCATGATCCAGTCCAGGTGCGCCTGGCGGAAGCGCACCGGCGCCGGGACGCCGTGCTCGCGCAGCCACGCCCCCTTCTCGGTGGCGGCGAGGACGAGCCAACCGGAGAGCGCGCCGAGCGCGAGCGAGATCAGGCCGAGGGAGGTGAGCAGCGGCATGCGGCCCGGGACGGTACCGTCCGCGCGTGCCCTTCGAGCGCCGCACGAAGATCGTCGCCACCATCGGCCCCGCCTCGCGCGACCCGGAGGTGCTCGCGCGGATGGTCGAGGCGGGCATGGACGTGGCGCGCCTGAACTTCAGCCACGGCTCGCACGAGCAGCACGCGGAGACCGCGCGCCTCGTGCGCGAGGCCGCCGGCCGCGTCGGCCGGCCGGTGGCGATCCTCCAGGACCTCCCCGGCCCGAAGATCCGGATCGGCCCGCTGGCCGACGACAAGGCGCTGCTGCGCGGCGGGGACCCGGTCACCTTCGTCGTCGATCCCGACGGCTCCGTGGGGGACGCCTCCCGGATGAGCGTGACCTGGGCCGGCCTGGCGGACGCCGTCGAGCCCGGGGAGTCGGTGTACCTCGCCGACGGCTCGATCCGGCTGCGCGTCACGCAGGTCCGCGCCGGCGAGGGCGAGTTCGACTGCGAGGTCGAGCTCGGCGGCGTCGTCGCCTCGCGCCAGGGGCTGAACATCCCCGGGCCCGCCGAGGAGCTGCCGTCCGTCCCGGACGCCGACCTCGTGCACCTCGCCGCCGGGATCAAGATCGGCGTCGACCTCGTCGCGCTGAGCTTCGTGCGGCGCCCCGAGGACGTGCTGATGCTGCGCGAGCACACGCGGATCCCGCTGATCGCGAAGATCGAGAAGCCCCAGGCCGTCTCGCGCGCCGAGGACGTCGTGCGCGTGAGCGACGGGATCATGGTCGCGCGCGGGGACCTCGGGATCGAGCTGCCGATCCAGGAGGTGCCGCTCGTGCAGAAGCGGCTGCTGCGGCTGGCCGGCGAGCACGCCCGGATCGCGATCACCGCGACGCAGATGCTCGACTCGATGGTCCGCTCGGCGCGCCCGACCCGGGCCGAGGTCGCCGACGTCGCCAACGCGATCCTCGACGGCACCGACGCCGTGATGCTCTCGCAGGAGACCGCCGTCGGGCAGTACCCGGTCGAGGCGGTGGCGATGATGGACTCGGTCGCGCGGATCACCGAGCGCGAGGCGCCCTACTCGCGCTGGAACGAGCACCGCGTGCGGCGCACCGGCCGCGACCCCGGCTACACCGTCGCCCACAGCGTCGTCGAGGCCGCGCGCGAGCTCGAGCTCGACGCGATCGTCGTGCCGACGCTCTCGGGCCGCTCGGCGCGCCTGGTCTCCGCGCACCGCCCGACGACGCCGATCTTCGCGCTCTCGCCCGGCAAGGAGACGGTGCGCCGCTGCGGCCTGATGTGGGGCGTGCGGGCCGCCTCGATGCGCCGCCACGAGGTGACCGAGGAGCTGATCGCCGACGCCTGCCGGCGCGTGGTCGAGCTCGGCTGGTGCCGGCCGGGCCAGCGGGTCGGCGTGACGGCCGGGATGCCGAGCGGGCGCCCGGGCACGACGAGCATGTTCCAGGTCCAGCGCCTCGACGCGCTGTCGCCGACCGCGCGGCGCGACGCGGCCGGCCGCACGGAGTGACCTGCGGGCCGCCTCAGGCGTCCGCGGCGGGCGGCGCCTCGCCCGGCGTCTCCCGGCGTCCGGCCGCGCGCTCGCGGAGCACGTCGCGGCGCACGAGCACGATGCCGGTGACGCCCATCCCCACGATGATCGTGAGCGCGGCGATCGACTCCGGCGAGCCGAGGTCGCCGAGCGAGCCGCCGAGGGCGACGTAGGCGAAGGTGCGCGGCGCGGTGCCGAGCGCCGTCGCCGCGGCGAACGCCACCAGCGGCACCGTGGTCAGCCCCGCCGCGTAGTTGATCGCGTTGTAGGGCATCCCGGGCAGGATCCGGGCGTAGAGGACCGAGACGAAGCCGCGCCGGCCCACCCAGCGCGCGAGCCCCTTCACCCGCGGCCCGCCGATCTCCTCCACCACGTCGCCGGCCACGAAGCGGCCGATGAGGAACGCGAGGCTCGCCCCGAGCGTCGCCGAGGCGATCGCCACCGGCGTGCCGAGCGCCGTCCCGAAGAGGAGCCCCGAGGCGCCGGCCAGCAGCGGGCCGGGCACCATCAGCGGCGTCAGGCACGCCGCGACGAGGATGAACACCACCGGCGCCGCCCAGCCGAAGCCCTCGACCCAGTCCTCGACCTTCTCCGGGGTCACCGCACCGGAGAGCCAGACGATCAGGAACGCCGACACGGCGCCGATCGCGAGCACCGCCAGCCGCACGCGCGGCCCGGGCCCGCGCAGGCCGGTGCGCCGGCGCCGCGAACGCGCCGGGCCGGTCATCGCCCGGCGTAGTAGTCCGCCTCGAGCCGCCCGAGCTCGGTGGCGGGCGCGTCGTCGTAGAGCCACTCGCGCGCGATCCGGTACCAGTTGCCCCGCGGGCGCAGCTGGCTCATCACGGCGAGCGTCATCATCTCCAGCCGCCGGCCGAAGAGATGCTCGGCGGGCAGGCTCTCGCGGCGCACGTCGTGGAACTCCGGCTGCGTCGGGTCCGAGAAGTCGAGCACGATCCGCGTCGCCATCCCGGGGTCGAGCTCGAGCTCCTCGTCGGTCGTGAACCACCACGTGTACTTGCGGAACTGGGACAGCACGCGCTCGGGGTCGCTGCGACCGCGGTCGGGCAGCATCCCGGCGGCGGCCATCGCCTCGACGAGGTCCTCCCCGCGTCCCTCCACGCCGAGCCGGTGGATCTCCAGCTCGCGCTCGGCGGCGGCACGTGAGATCCGCTTGAAGAGGCCGAAGTCCAGGAACGCCATCCGGCCGTCGGGGAGCAGCAGCGAGTTGCCCGGGTGCGGGTCGCCCGAGAACTGGTGGTGGCGGTACATCGAGCCGAAGTAGAAGCGGAAGACGATCTCCGCCACCCGGTCGCGCTCGAGCTGGCCGAGCCGCGCGATCTCCGTGTGCCCGATGCCGTCGACGAACTCCATCACCAGCACGCGCGCCCGGCAGAGGTCCGAGACGACGGCCGGGATCACGATGAACGGGTGTCCGCGGTGCGCGCGGGCGACGGCGCGCTGGTTCTCGGCCTCGAGCTCGTAGTCGAGCTCCTCGTGGATGCGCTCGACGATCTCGTCGGCCATCGCCTGGACGTCGATCCCCGGCGCGATCTGCTTGGCGATCCGCAGCATCGGGACGAGGTTCTGGAGGTCGGCGCGGACCGCCGCGTCGATCCCGGGGTACTGCGCCTTGACGGCCACCTCGCGGCCGTCGTGCAGCCGCGCGCGGTA
>JALOLQ010000210.1 GCA_025455895.1 Solirubrobacteraceae bacterium | reverse complement strand
GAGGCCGATCCCGTCCGCCTGCCAGGCCGTGACGAGGAACACCGGGATCAGCGCCAGGCGCACGTAGCCGATCGCGTTCGGGATCGTCCACGGCCGCAGCGGCGCGTCGGGCAGCGTCTCCGGCGGCGGCGGACCCGAGCGGTCGAGGCCGAAGAAGCGGCGGACGGTGAGCGGCGGCCGCTCGCTCACGGGAGCTCGCGCAGGAGCGCCTCGACGGCCGCGGGCGCCCCCTCGCGCAGCGGCACGCCCGCGAGCGAGGCCAGCCCGCGGCGGCCCTGGGCCTCGACCAGCCCGTCCTCGAGGGTGCGGCGGCCGACGGTGAGCCGCAGCGGGCAGCCGAGCAGCTCGGCGTCGGCGAACTTCTCCCCCGCCCCGGCGTCGCGATCGTCGTAGACGACGGCGATCCCGGCCGCCCGCAGCTCCGCGTAGAGCCCCTCGGCGGCCTCGCGCTCCGGCGTCCCGGCCTTGCCGAGGCCGACGAGGTGCACCGGCCAGGGCGCGAGCGACCGCGGCCAGGCGATCCCCTTCTCGTCGGCCGTCTGCTCGATCGACGCCGCCGCGATCCGGGCCGGGCCGATGCCGTAGGACCCCATCCAGATCAGCTGCTCGGTGCCGTGCTCGTCGAGGTACGTCGCGCCGAGCGGCTCGGAGTAGCGCGTGCCGAGCTTGAAGATGTTGCCGATCTCGATCGCCGGCTCGATCCGGATCGGCGTGCCGTTCACGAGGTCCCCCGCCTCGACGGTGCGCACGTCGGCGGGTTCGAAGGCGAAGTCGCGGCCCGGCTCGACGCCCTCGAGGTGCAGGTCCGGGCGGCCCGCGCCCGCGATCCAGCCGCCCGCTCCGGCGTGCTCGGCCACGGCGCGGTCGAGCAGGACGGGCACGTCGGCGCCGACCGGGCCGATGAAGCCGGGCGGGCCGAGGCGCTGCTCGATCTCCTCGGCGTGCGCCGGGCGGCACGGCTCGCCGAGGTGGTTGGTGAGCTTGATGTCGTTGACGCGGTGGTCGCCGCGGACCACGACGAGCACGAACCGCCCGCCGTCGGTGACGACCGGGTAGGCCTTGAGGAGCGCCCCCGCGGGCACGCCGAGGTGCCCGGCCACCGCGTCGATCGTCGTCAGCCCGGGCGTGGAGACCTCGCGCGGCGCGTCGAGGCCCGGCGGGAGCGCCACCGGCTGCGCATCGGCGCTCGCGACCTCGACGTTCGCGGCATAGCCGGGCGCGAGCGCGACGTCGTTCTCCCCGGCCGGGCACGGGGCCATGTACTCGTGCGCGCCGGTGCCGCCCATCATCCCGACGTCCGAATCCACCCGGTACCACTCCAGCCCCGCGCGGTCGAAGATCCGGTCGTAGGCGACGACGTGCTTGTCGTAGCTGGCCTGGAGCCCTTCGAGATCGCGGTCGAAGGAGTACGAGTCCTTCATGATGAACTCGCGCGTGCGCAGCACCCCGGCGCGCGGGCGCGGTTCGTCGCGGCCCTTGGTCTGGAAGTGGTAGAGGATCTTCGGCAGGTCGCGGTAGCTGCGCACCGCCTGGCCGACGTGGAAGGTGATCGGCTCCTCGTGGGTGATCGCCAGCACGAGCTCCGAGCCCTTGCGGTCGGAGAGCTTGAAGACCTCGTCCAGCTCGTCGCGGCCCGTCCGCCGCCAGAGGTCGCGCGGCTGGAGCACGGGCAGCAGCAGCTCCTGGCCGCCGATCGCGTCCATCTCCTCACGGACGATCTGCACGGCGTGCTGGTGCACGCGCCAGCCGGCCGGCAGCCAGCTCCACAGCCCCGCGCCGAGCTGGCGCACGAGGCCGGCGCGCACGCCGAGCTTGTGCGACAGCGCCTCGGCGTCGGCCGGCGCCTGGCGCTCGGTGGGCAGCAGCAGCTCGCTCATCCTCATGTCGCGCGAAGCCTAGTGCTCCCGTGCTCTAGGTTTTCTGCCCACACCCCTCTGACCGACCCGCCCCGATCCCAAGGAGACGCCGCATGGCCTTCGAGGTTCCCCCGCTGCCGTACGCCTACGACGCGCTCGAGCCGCACGTCGACGAGCAGACGATGCACCTGCACCACGACAAGCACCATCAGGCGTACGTCGACAAGCTCAACGCCGCCGTGGAGGGCACGGAGTGGGCCGAGAAGACGATCGAGGAGATCGTCGCGAACCTCGGCGCGCTGCCGGCCGACATCCAGGGCCCGGTCCGCAACAACGGCGGCGGCCATCTGAACCACACGCTGTTCTGGGAGGCCATGGGCCCCGGCAAGGGCGGCGCGCCCACCGGCGACCTGGCCGCCGCGATCGACGCCGCCTTCGGCTCGTTCGACGCCTTCAAGGAGCAGTTCGAGGCCGCCGGCGTCGCGCGCTTCGGCTCCGGCTGGGCGTGGCTCGTCAAGGACGGCGATGCGTTGAAGATCGTCTCGACCGCCAACCAGGACTCGCCGCTCACCGACGGCCAGACCCCGCTGCTGGGCAACGACGTCTGGGAGCACGCCTACTACCTGAAGTACCAGAACCGCCGGCCCGAGTACCTCAAGGCCTGGTGGAACGTCGTCGACTGGGACGTCGTCGCCGCCCGCCACGCCGGCTGAGCCCCGGAGGCGGCGCGGTCCGTCCGGGCCGCGCCGCAACCTCCGCCCTTCCTCCGGGTTCCTGTAGATGATGCGCCCCCGACGCCTGCCCCTCACGCTGCTCGCGCTCGGCCTCGCCCTGGCCGTCGCGCCCCCCGCCTCCGCGGCCTCGTCGCTCGAGGTCGGGATCGCCGACGACGGCGTCACCCAGCGCACGCCCGCGCTCGCCCCGCAGGTGATTCCCGCGTGGAAGCGGGCCGGCGCGGACGTCGCGCGCCTGCTCGTCGTCTGGCAGTACGTCGCGCCGGCCAACGAGCGGCTCACCGCGCCCGCCGGCTTCGATCCCGCGAACCCGAACGACCCGGCCTACAACTGGGCCCCGGTGGACCAGGCGGTCGACCTGCTCCGCGCCCAGGGGATCGAGCCGATCCTGAACCTCACCGGCTGGTCGCCGCTGTGGGGCACGAAGGACCCCTCGCAGCGCGACGTGCGCCTGAACCCGGACCCGAAGCAGTTCGCCGTCTTCGCCAAGGCGGCCGCCCAGCGCTACGCGGGCCGCGTGGACCGCTACATCCTCTGGAACGAGCCGAACTTCGCGCTCTGGCTCAAGCCCCAGTTCGACTGCACGGGCGGGCGCTGCACGCCGAACGCGCCGCACCAGTACCGCGAGATCGCGCGCCAGGCCGTCCCGGCGATCAAGGCCGGCGACCCCGGCGCGGTCGTCTACGGACCCGCGCTCGCGGCCGCCGGGCAGAGCCCGACGAGCCGCAACAAGAACATGCGCCCGCTGGCGTTCCTGCGCGCGCTCGGATGCGTGTCGGCGACCTACCGGGCCGACCGCAGCGGGCGTTGCCGCTCGTTCACGCCGGCGACGCTCGACGGGATCGCCTACCACCCGCACAGCCGCGCCCTCGCCCCGGACCGCGGCTACCCGCACCCCGACGACGCGAACCTCTCCCAGTACGGCCGCCTGACCACGGCGCTCGACCGGATCCAGGCCCGCGGCGGGCTGCTCAACGCCGGCTCGAAGACGCGCCGCTTCGACCTCTTCTACGACGAGTGGGGCTACCAGACCAACCCGCCCGACCCGATCATCGGCATCACGCCGCAGAAGCAGTCCGACTACCTGCAGTGGGGCGCCTACCTCGCCTACAAGCAGCCGCGCGTGAAGATGCTCGTGCAGTACCTCTGGCGCGACGACCCGCTCGGCGCCGGCTCCGGGACCCAGCGCTACTCGGGCTGGCAGTCCGGCCTCTATTCGTTCGACGGCCGCGCGAAGCCGGCGGCCGCGACGTTCCCGCACCCCTTCTGGGTCGATCTGCCGCGCGGCCGGCGCAGCGCCACGGTCTGGGGCCAGGTCCGCCCCGGCGGCGCGACCCCGGTGACCGTGCAGCGGCGGCTGGCCGGCTCGTCCTCGTGGCGGACGCTCGCGACGCTCTCGACCTCCGCTCGCGGCTTCTTCACGCTGAAGACGACGGTGAACGCGAAGGCGAGCTTCCGCTTCAGCTACGCCGGGGCCACCGACGCAACGGTCACCTCGGCGACGCGCACGGTCCAGCCGCGCGGCTGATCCCGCCGCCGCGCGCGG
>JALOLQ010000209.1 GCA_025455895.1 Solirubrobacteraceae bacterium | reverse complement strand
GGGCGCAGGCCCTCCCAGGCCTCCGCGATGACGCTGCGCCAGCGCTCGAGCGGCAGCCCGCTCACGCCTGGACGCCCTCGAGCCGCGCGCAGGCCTCGCGACACGCCTCGGGCGTGGGCACCAGCGCCCAGCGCACGAAGCCCTCCCCGCCGGGGCCGAGGAACGACCCCGGCATGGCCACCAGCCCGGCGCGCAGCAGCCCGTCCACGAACGCCGGGTCGTCGCCGCCGGGGACGCGCATCCACAGGTAGAAGCTCGCCGTGCTGGCCTCGACCCGCCACCCGCGCCGCTCGAAGTAGTCGAGCAGGATGCGGCGCTTGACCGCGTAGCGCGAGCGCTGCTCCTCCGGGTGCGCGTCGTCCTTCCAGGCCGCCACCGCCGCGCTCTGCACGAAGTCCGGGGTCGCCACGCCGACGTTCGGGCGGAAGCGGCGCAGCGCGGCGATCAGTCGCTCGTCGCCGCACATGAAGCCGGAACGGAACCCGGTCATCGCCGAGCGCTTGCTCAGGGTGTGGAGCACCAGCACGTTGTCGAGCCCCTGCTGGAGCATGGTGGGCGGTGGCTCGCTGAACCAGATCTCGCTGTAGGCCTCGTCGGAGGCCACCCAGAAGCCGCGCTCGCGCGCGAACGCCGCCACCCGCGCCATCTCGGCGGCCTCGAGCGTGGCGCCGGTCGGGTTGTGCGGGGTGTTGAGCCACAGCAGCGCGGTGCGCGCCCACACCTCCTCGGGCACCCGGTCGATGCGGAACTTCCAGCCGTCCTCGCTGCGCAGCGGCACCACGTGGGGCTCGGCGCCGGCGAAGCGCGCGGCCGGCTCGTACACCGGGTAGGCGGGGCTCGGGATCACCACCACGTCGCGCGCGCTGCCGCGCCCGACCAGCGCCATGGCGAGCAGGAACACCGCCTCCTTGGTGCCGTTGGCGGAGAGCACGTGGCGCTCGGGATCGACCTTCACCCCGAAGCGCCGCTCGAGCCAGCCGGCGCAGGCGGCGCGCAGGTCGGCGCGGCCGGGGGCGGCCGGGTAGCTCGACATCGGCGGGACGCCCTCGCGCAGCGCCTCGACGATGAACTCCGGGGTGCGCTCGCGGGGATCGCCGATGCCGAAGTTGATGATCGGCACGCCGGCCGGCGCGAGCTCATCGCGGCGTCGGTCGAGGGTGACGAACGGGTACTCGCGCGGGCCGGTGAGCAGCGGGTTGAGGGGCGGCGCGAGGCGCGCCGGGGGCGTGGCCGGGCTCATGACGGCTCCTGCAGGAAGCGGGCGAGGGTGTCGTAGGCGGTCCCCAGGTTGGCGACCGGGCAGTACTCGTCGCGGACGTGGCAGAGCTCGGGGATGCCGGGGCCGAAGTTGAAGGCCGGGATGCCGGCCGAGGTGAAGCGCGCGACGTCGGTCCAGCCCTGCTTGGCGTTCACCGGCAGGCCGAACCGGTCGACGAAGTCCCTGACGATGGGCCGGTCGGAGCACACCAGGCCGGGCTCGGCCTGGTCCACCACCGCGAACTCGAAGTCGGCGGGCACCAGCGCGCGCAGCTTGCGCTCCGACTCGGCGAGCGTCCGGTCGGGCGGGAAGCGGTAGTTGAGGTTGGCCACCAGCTCGTCGGGCACCACGTTGCGCACGCGGCCCGCCTTGAGCAGCGTCACCGCCAGCGTCTCGCGGTACTCGACCCCCTGCACCGCGTGCGGCGTCACCGGGAAGCGCACGATCCCGGCGAGCCACGGCGCGGCGCGCTCGACGGCGTTGACCCCGGTCCACGGCCGCGCGCTGTGGGCGCTCTTCCCGCGCACCGTGACCTCGACGTTCATCATGCCCGAGCAGCCCATCTCGACCGCGCAGTCGGTGGGCTCGAGGAGCACGGCGAGGCTCGCGTCACGGAGCCACGGCATCTCGCCGATCAGGCGGCCGAGCCCGTTGTTCACCGCCGGGCCCTCCTCGGCGTCGTAGAAGACGCACGCCAGGTCGAAGCGCAGCGCCGCCGGATCGAGCGTCTCGACCAGGCCGAGCATGACCGCGTCGCCGCCCTTCATGTCGGTGGCGCCGAGCCCGTAGAGCCGGCCGTCGGCGAGGCGGGCGCGGGCCTCGCCGTTCGGCGGCACGGTGTCGAGGTGGCCGGCCAGCACGACGAGCGGGCGCCCGCGGGCCGGCGCGCGCCAGACCACGGCGTGGCCCGAGCGCAGGGTCTCGCCGCTGGCGCGGCGGGCGAGCCGGCCGGCGACGAAGTCGGCGATCGCGGCCTCCTGCCCGGTGACACTCGGGATGTCCACCAGGGTGGCGAGCAGCTCGGCCAGCGCCTCAGGCTTCATCGGCCCCTCCCAGGGTTCATGTCGCGTCGCAGGACGACGCCGGAATCTAGCACCGCACTTCCGCTTGCGCCACAGCCGGCCGGCCGGCGCGGTGGCGGCCGGGGGCGGTCGTGCTAGCCTCCGGGCATGGATCCAGGATTCGCGCCCTCCCCGGAGGCCCGATGTTCCTGCGCATGCTAGGCCGCGACGCGCTGGCGGTTCTGAATCGCCTCTCGACCAACGCCCTGCTCGACCTCGAGCCCGGGCAGGCCCGCCGCACGCTGTTCTGCGACTTCCGGGGCCGTCTGCTGTTCCGGGCGACGGTGGTGCGCGAAGGCGACGGTGAGGTCTGGTTGGGGGGTGACGGCCCCGGCGGCGAACTCGCCGCTTACATCGAGCGGCACGTGTTCCGCGAGGACGTGCGCATCGAGGACGTGAACGCCGCGGCATGGGCCCTCGACACACCCGAGCCCCCGCGGGCCGACCTCGAGGGCGAACGCCGCCGCATCGGGTCCGGCACCCCCCGCCACGGCCACGAGATCCGCGACGAGTTCAACCCCTTCGAGGTCGGGCTCCACCACGAGGTGCACCTCGCCAAGGGCTGCTACACCGGCCAGGAGGCGCTGATGCGGCTCGTCACCTACAACAGCGTGCGGCGCGGCCTGACGCGTTTCGAGGGCGCGGGCGGCCCGCCCGTGGTGCCGGCCGACGTCACGCTCGCCGGGGAGCCCGTCGGCCGGCTGACGAGCAGCGTCGCGGACGGTTCGGGCGGCTGGCTCGGCCTCGCCGTGCTCCGCCCCGACGCGTGCGCCGAGCCCGGCTCGCTCGAGATCGCCGGCCGCCGCGACGTGCGCGTCGCCGAGCCCTTCCCCGTCGGGCGCCCGCTCGGCCTGCCGTGAGCGCGCCGCGCGGCCTGCTCTGGGTGTTCTACGACGGCGAGTGCGGGCTGTGCGCCGGCTCGATGGCGTGGGCGCTGCGCCGCGACCGCGCCGGGCGGCTGAAGCCGGTCCCCTACCAGGACCCGGAGGCGGCCCGGCGGCTCGGGCCGGCGGCGGCCTCGGCGCGCGACGAGCTGCACGTGTGGTCGGAGGAGGGCGGCCTGCGCGCGGGGGTCGAAGCGGTGTCGGCGCTGCTCGCGCGCCTGCCCGGCTGGAGTGCGGCCGGCGCGCTCCTCGCCCGCCCGCCGGTGCTGTGGGTCGCGCGCCCGATCTACCGCGCGGTGGCGCGCCGCCGCCGCTCGCTCGGCGGCGCGGCGTGCCCGCTGCCCGCGGCGCGGAGCCGCTGAGCGCCGCGGCGCGCCTCAGCCAGCGGCGGCAGGCGGCGGGCCCTTCTCCTCCTCGTCGTCCACCACCACGACGTCGGTCGTCAGCACCAGGCCGCCGATGCCGGCGGCGTGCTGCAGCGCCGAGCGGGTGACCCGCACCGGGTCCATGATGCCGGCCGCCAGCAGGTCCTCGTACTCCCCGGTCTCGGCATTCCAGCCCCAGCCCCCGCTGAGGCCGCGGATGCGGTCGACGACCACCACGCCGTCCACGCCGGCGTTGTCGGCGATCTGCCGTGCCGGCTCCTCGAGCGCGGCCGACACGATCGCCGCGCCCTCGCGCTCGTCGCCGCCGAGGCCCAGCGCCTCGATCGCGGGCTGGGCGCGCAGCAGCGCCACCCCGCCGCCCGCGACCACGCCCTCGGCCACCGCGGCGCGGGTCGCCGCCAGCGCGTCCTCGAGCCGCGAGCCGCGCTCCTTGATCTCGAGTTCGCTCGCCCCGCCGGCGCGCAGCACCCCGATGCGCGCGCTCAGCCGCGCGATGCGCTCCCGGACGCGGTCGCGCTCCCACTCGCGCTCGCTGGCCTCGAGCTCGCGCCGCAACAGCTCGAGCC